>NC_000916.1:1725000-1751377 GCF_000008645.1 Methanothermobacter thermautotrophicus str. Delta H | reverse complement strand
CCAGAGAACATCAGAACACAACCCTCAGGATGACCACCCCTACGGAGGCAACCTCCATCCTGTGGAAGCTGTAAGTCCGGGGTATAGGGAACTCAACCCTGAATCTGTGGGTGACGGTACCCCCAAGCTTCCGGTAGTAGTTCCTGACAAAGTCCTCGGAACCAGCCATGTGGAAGGAGTAAACAGTCCGGGCAGTGGCTGCCGCTGCATCCATGAAGACCCTGTCAGCACCC
This sequence comes from Methanothermobacter thermautotrophicus str. Delta H, assembly GCF_000008645.1. NCBI lineage: Archaea > Methanobacteriati > Methanobacteriota > Methanobacteria > Methanobacteriales > Methanobacteriaceae > Methanothermobacter > Methanothermobacter thermautotrophicus. The sequence continues at coordinate 1,751,144 of NC_000916.1, read as the reverse complement.
CTCTCTGCCCTCTCCTGGGAACCGAATGGGGGATTCTGAACCACCGTGTCAACCATCCCTGGTAAGGCATCATGATGGCGGATGTCCGCCTCAATGAACCGGATGTTACCAAGACCCAGTTCCCCGGCAGCAGAACGTCCGGCCTCAAGGGCCCCTGAATCAATGTCAATACAGTAGACCATCTCTGCGCCCAGCAGGGCTGCTCCAATACCCAGGATACCTGTACCGCACCCAAGATCAGCCACCGTCTTTCCCTCTATATCACCCATTGCCCTGGCTGCCCAGAGGACCTCTGCAGCGATCCCTGGAGGGGTGAGGTACTGTTCAAGGCCCGGGTCAGGGTCCGGGTGGGCTGGAACCTTCTCAAGCAGCATCTCAAGATGTCTCTTTCTCCTTATCATGTTACCTCTCAAGCAGCATCTCAGGGCTCATCCATATCCCCCAAGATACCTCCTTCTCTCTCCTATCTACTATCAATGCAAACCCGGTTACCGTAAGTCCCCATGTCATCCACATGGCAGTTACTGTAACTCAAGTGGTATGCTTAAAAAGAGGTTCATTCAATATACTATATATCTGTTAAAACTTCAAGGTGCAGTTAGATGTTCAGTAAAATCCTTGTTGCAAACCGTGGTGAAATAGCAATAAGAGTTATGCGTGCCTGCAGGGAACTTGGAATAAAGAGCGTGGCTGTTTACTCTGAAGCAGACAAAAACGCCCTTTTCACAAGATACGCCGATGAGGCATATGAGATAGGAAAACCAGCCCCATCACAGAGCTACCTCAGGATCGACAGGATACTGGAGGTGGCCGAGAAGGCAGGCGCCGAAGCCATCCACCCGGGCTACGGTTTCCTCGCAGAGAACCCCCGCCTCGGAGAGGAATGTGAAAAACAGGGAATCAAACTCATAGGTCCCAAGGGCTCAGTTATAGAGGCCATGGGGGATAAAATAACCTCAAAGAAGCTCATGAAGAAGGCCGGTGTACCCGTGATCCCCGGTACCGATCAGGGCGTCAGTGACCCTGATGAAGCCGCCAGGATAGCTGATTCCATAGGTTACCCCGTCATTATAAAGGCATCTGCAGGCGGGGGCGGGATCGGTATGCGGGCTGTCTACGAGGAGGATGAACTCATAAGGGCCATGGAGTCCACCCAGTCGGTGGCTGCATCAGCCTTCGGGGACCCCACCGTGTACATCGAGAAGTACCTTGAAAGGCCACGGCACATCGAATTCCAGGTCATGGCAGATGAATCAGGCAACGTGATACACCTTGCAGACAGGGAGTGCTCGATACAGAGGAGGCACCAGAAACTGATAGAGGAGGCACCGTCCCCCATAATGACACCGGAACTCAGGGAGAGGATGGGATCCGCTGCAGTTAAGGCCGCTGAATATATAGGCTATGAAAACGCAGGTACAGTTGAGTTCCTTTACTCCAACGGGGACTTCTACTTCCTTGAGATGAACACCAGGATACAGGTGGAACATCCCATAACAGAGGTTATCACAGGAGTCGACCTTGTCAAGGAACAGATAAGGGTCGCCTCCGGAGAGGAACTTCGCTTCACCCAGAAGGATATAAACATCAGGGGGCATGCCATCGAGTGCCGTATAAACGCAGAGAACCCCCTTGCAGATTTCGCGCCAAACCCCGGTAAGATCACAGGTTACAGATCCCCAGGGGGTATAGGTGTGAGGGTTGACAGCGGCGTTTACATGAACTATGAGATACCCCCCTTCTATGATTCCATGATATCAAAACTCATAGTGTGGGGTATGGACCGCCAGGAGGCCATAAACCGGATGAAGAGGGCCCTCAGTGAGTACATAATACTGGGGGTTAAAACCACCATACCCTTCCACAAGGCCATAATGAGGAACGAGGCATTCAGGCGAGGCGAACTCCATACACACTTCGTTGACGAATACAGAAGGGGTATAGACGCCGAGATGCGAAAAATCGTTAAGGAGGACCAGGAGATGGTTGAACGTCTCCAGTCAACATTTCTCCCATCAAAGAAGGTTGCCGCCATATCAGCGGCGATAGGAACCTACATGCATTCAAGGAGGGGGTGATGGTATGGTTGAAGATTATGACCCATGCGAGGTTGAGGTGGATACAGAATACATAGGCCATGAAATAAAATGCTTTGATGAGGTAGACTCAACAAACAACGTCGCAAAGAGGATGGCTGAGGATGGCGCCACTGAAGGCACCGTCGTCATTGCAAAGACCCAGTCCCGTGGGAGGGGAAGAAGGGGTAAACCCTGGATATCCCCCCAGGGAGGGATATGGATGTCGATCATCCTCAGACCCGAAGTGCACCCATCAAGGGCACCCCTCCTAACACTCGTGGCCGGCGTTGCAGTGGCCAGAACCCTCAGGGATGAATGCGGCCTCGACGTTGGAATAAAATGGCCCAACGACATACTTATAGGGGATAAAAAGGTGTGCGGGATACTCACAGAGGCCCATGCCAGGTTCAACACCCTTGAGTACGTGGTTGTCGGTGTTGGGATAGACACCAACGTTGATATCAGCCACTTCCCTGATGACCTCAGGGAGGGGGCAACCTCGATTAAAAATGAACTGAAAAGGGATATAAAGTCCAGTGAACTCATAGCAAGATTCCTGAGGAACTTCGAGGAGACATATAACTCCTTCAAGGATGGGAAGATGGATGAAATCCTGACGGAATGGAGAAAACTCTCAAAGACAATCGGGAGACGTGTTGAGATAAGAAAACAGCTGGGTGAAATCGTCCATGGAGATGCTGTTGGTATAAACAGTGAGGGGGCGCTGATCCTTGAACTTGATGACGGCACACTGCGCAAGGTCATCTCAGGGGAGTGTATACACAGATAATCTGACCCTTTGAGGGTCTGTTCCTTAAATTTGTTTTTACTGTCAGATAAAAAAATTAAAGGACCTCTATGGTTGCCGGGCCTCCACGTTCACCCTCAACCCGGAACCTTCTACCGGTTATTTTTTCTGAAAGGATTATGTTGGTCTCGGCGTGGAGTGTGAGCTCACAGGTTCTAACCCTCGAATCTCCAGTGAGAGCCATGTAGGGGATTATCTGGTCGCCCATGTATCTATCGAGGGGGCTCCCCGATTCTATGAAGCCTAAAAGTTCCCTTGCAGCCTCTGAACCGACTTTCTCAGCCCTCTTACCCGGTTTTCCAAGGGATACTGCTCCGAGCCGTGTATTACCCTCAGCCCATAGTGTTATGCCTGAACCTCTCCCCACCGGACCTGATGCATCCTCGACCATTATATCAACATCGAGACCTGCCCCCCTGAGGATCTTCATGGCTGATTCAGCCTGTCTCTCTGCCACGTGAACCGGAAGGTTCCTGGAATGGGATATGCCCCTCACAGCATGGATCTCTGACTCCTCAAGGGTGATGGGTCTGAGTTCAGATGGTTCAATGATTGCATGAACCCTGCCCCCGCCCTCAGGGTAATAACCCCTCCTGATGATTTCAATCCTGGCACTGTACCCCATCATCTCCAGGACCGGGATCGTTACCTCCCTCAGGTAGTCACAGGTTGGTGCCCACAGGACATCGGTTCCCCCTGAGACCGTTACATCAATTTCACCTTCGGAGGCTGCAGCAGCGACCATGATGGCCTGCAGGACCAGACCCGTGCTTCCGGCCGTTTTAACATCGAAGTTAAATGTCCCGCCCGTCACCCTGCCGGGGGAGAATTCAAGTTCCATTGACCCGAGCTCATCACCCCTCAGTGTCCCGTTGCTTATCCTGGCAACGGCCCTCACTGCTGTGAGGTGCTGGTGTGATAATCCACTCCTCGACCTCCTGGCCCTGATATTGTATACCCTTACACTCCTGGAGGTCACCGCCGCGAGTGCTGTGGAGACCCTCACAACAGCTCCTCCACCCTCACCCTCTGATCCATCGATAACTATCACTCGGATACCTCCCTGTCACACTTAAAAGCAGCTCATTGTGTTCTGGTCAGAGCCTGATCATCCAAGAATCAGTCTGCGCATTTTCTCATCATCATTGATGAACCCGGAAACCAGCTTTATTGCATCGTAGATCGCCTCTCTGAGGAATGAGATTTCAATCCTTCCGGCGTCCCGGGCTGCCAGATCAAATCTAAGGGTCTTTGAGGCTCCGGGCATTCCAACAGCCGGTATTGTCACTATCCCGTGCTCTGATAGGAGTATCATTGATAGGGCTGTTGAAATTTCATCCCCATCATATCCTGAACCCTGGAGGTCCTCAAGTGATGATGACTTTATAATGAAACCCGTGGGTGTCTCCTCAACCTCGGGTCCCCTGAAGTCCCTGAGGAACTCCTCCTTCCTTTTAATGGCATCCCTGATTTCTGATGGCTCAAATTCCTCAAGGGCCCGGACCATTGCAGCGACCAGTGGGGGCTGGGCCTCAAGTCCGAACTGGTAGGCCTTTGACTTAACCCTCTCAATAAGTTCTGCCCTTCCTGCCATCAGCCCACCCCTGGGGCCATGCATCAGTTTATCCGTGCTTGTAACTGCAAGGTCTGCACCCAGGTCACAGGCCCTCCTCTGGCCGTAGAGGACCGTCCTCAACCTCGCACCGGATGCATCATCCACGAGGACCGGGATACCGGCATCATGGGCTATTTCAATGACTCTGACAAGATCAGATTCCCCAACAACCCTGTGATCCATTGTTGACCCGGTTACAACTACGAGGCTCGTATCGGCCGGGGGCTTCTCTGTGAAGTCCTCTGTTTCCTGGTAGCCAGCAGATGCCAGTTCAGTGCTTCCCGGGACTGATGGGTGTGATGGTAGCTCGGGGAGGTAGTGAAAAACTGTGGAGCCGGGTTCTGTGAGTGCCAGTACAGCTGCAAGGATGGCGCTGCTTGTCCTGTTGAATGCTGCAATCATCTCCCCTCCCATGTGCTCTCTTCCAGCTTCCTGAAGTTTCTCCTCAAATATGGCAGGACCAACATAGGTCTCAATGAGGTCCAAGTCCTCTTCTTCAAGGGGGAAACCTCCTGAAAGGCCTGTGAGGTCATAGATTCCATCCCTGCCATGCTTCTTCATCTTCTCCCCTATAATTCGGAGGGCGTGTTCTCTGCGTTTAACCTCATTGACGGGGTCTTCAAGCATGGATTCACCTGTTTCAGTCTTCTTCCGGAGTAGCCCTTTTTTTCCTTGGCCTGCTGTTCTCTGGTTTGAGTATTATGGCGTGGTCTGCGGAATTCTGGAGTGCCGCACTGAAGCCTGGTTCTGCACCTATCACGATGGTGTCCTTCCCGTTCTCCTTTGCCTTGTTTATTATTGGTAGAAAATCAGCGTCACGTGTCATGAGGGCTATTATATCAATATTAGGGTTGTATATCAGTTCCATGGCCTCAACAGCCATGTAAACATCGGTGTCCCATGCCACAACAATTGGTGTAAAGCCCTGGTTAACAATTGCCTCTATGAGTTTATCTGATGCGTACTGGTTGAGAAGGACCTTTCCAACACGCATATTACCATATTCTGACATTATCTGCCTTACAAGATCCAGGTTAAGGCTGAATTCCTTTCTGAGCATGTTCGGGCCATCAACAAGGAGGCCTATATTTTTTTCCCCACCCTCCTTCTTCTTGATGGGAATGTATTCCTTGAGGGAAGTTAGTTTCTCAAAACTTCGCATGGTATTGAATCCTCCAGTTAAAAAATTTAATCATAATAATTATTGAAGTTATTATAAATAAATTTTCTTAAAAGTAGAATTCTTCACTCTATTTCCAGTGAGAGTTCATCCTCAAAGAGATCCCTGACAACCTCCAGGGAGTCTCCCTCGAGCTTCGTGATGGCCCCCTCGTCCCCCTCATTGTAGTAGTACTCTGCCTTACTGCTTGCGCCCTCATCGTTGAGGTAAAGGAAGAGTCCATCATAGTACCTTTCAGGGTTAGCTGATGGCAGAAATATTTCGATCCTTACGAGAATTTCAGAGCCACATATACTGTTATAGAAGCTCTCACGTTCCTCTTCATTCTTTAGAAGTTTTTTAAATTGATTTATCCTCTTCTTAAGTTCCCTATCTATCTTCTCAGCAGACATTATATCACTCGCACAGTTATCTGAAGAACAAGTTGTTCACCCTTGATCCAATTCACAATATATAATTTTGCATGTTCTAGATTCATGGCTCTGACTGTGCTGGCAGTCTATGAATCACATTATTTGCAGGCCCGGTCCCCTCTCTGGCTCATTAAAGGAGAGCTATGATATGAGCCTGAAGGAAGATCATACAGACCACCTCACCTAAACGGAATAGTTATGATATGAGCCTGAGGGGGTTCTCCCGGCACATTATCCTCAGGTCCCGGTCACTGAATCCATGCTGCCTCATGAGGTATATGAAATGTTTCATCCCCAGAATGGGTGATGGGTTGTGGCCCTGGCCAAAGTCAGTTGCCAGTATGCACCTTCGCACCCCAACATACCTTACAGCCCCGGCTATTGATTCAAAGTCAAGGCCGTCATGGCGTGGCATGCAGGCCACAAGGCAGTGCTCAAGGTAGGCCCTCCTTGACATCTCCCTCTGCTCCTCGGGGGTGGCCCCGACAACTCCGGTGAGGGGATGGTTTATGATGATCCTCCTGACCCCGTGCTCGGCTGCGAGGTCAATTACGCTGAATATCTCATCTGGTTTAAGGTGACCTGTACCAAGGACCATCTCATGCTCGGCGACGGCTGAGAGTACAGCATCGAGGTCACCTCCAGCCCGGCCCGCAGATGTCGTGGGTAGCCAGACAAATTTTCCACCCATTAAAGCTGCGGCCTCCACAGCATCGGGGTTGAGACCACCCACTGGAGTGTTGAGGGTAACCCCTCCAATAACCCTCATACCAGTGACCTCCGATGCGAGTCTAGCCCTTCCAGCGGTGGGTTCAGTGTGGCTCTTTATCACAACGGCCTCCATGCCCTCATCAAGTGCAGCGTGTGCAAGTTCCAGGTCGTTCATTATCCTCTCCTTCACATCCGGGGCCGTGTGCACATGGGTGTCCACCAGACCGGAAAGTTCAATGTCCTCTGAGAGGCTGAAGTCAAACATCAATCCACCTGCCTCTTCCACATGAGATACCTATGAGAATCAGGGGCTGGGACATGATTCCGCTACTAATCGAGGAGTTTCTGGACCTCAAGGTCATGGCTGGCCTCCTCTGTATTATAGAGCTGCGCCCGGTGGAGTCCATGGCAACTATGAGGGGTCCGAATTCCTCCACCTCGAGCTCCCAGATCGCCTCAGGCACCCCCAGGTCAAGCCAGTGAACTGCCCTTATGCCCTTCACGGCTGAGCCATAGAGGGCTGCGCAGCCCCCGACAGCGGCAAGGTAAACTGCCCCGTACCTTCTAAGGGCGGATCCTGTTCGATCATCCATCCCCCCCTTACCTATAACTGCCCTCACGCCAAGCCCCAGGACCTCCGGCTGGAAGGGGTTCATCCTGCCGCTGGTTGTGGGTCCCACAACAACAAGTTCTGCCTGGGGGTCCCTGATGGATTCAGCTGTGGTGTTAGGCTCCTCGTTGAACCTTATTATCGGTCCCGCATGGAATATCACAGAACCCTCAATATCAAAGGGAGCTCCCCTCTCAAGGATCCTCTTATGGGCCCTGTCACGGGCTGTGAATATCCTCCCATTTATGTAGACCACGTCACCCACACGGAGTTCAGTTACCTCCTCAGAAAGTGGTGTTTCAAGTTTAATCTCCATGAAAAACATCTCCTGCCCTCAGTAGATAAGGCTGTGCACCATGCACAAGGACACCGAATCACGAGTTCGTGCCATCGAATATTACAAGATGGATCAGATTTTTGGCACTTAATCATGAGTTCGTGCCATCGAATAAATTTAATAGGGATCAGATTTTTAAATATCTTTCTCCAGTATTAGCCTGGCTGATTGCCAGAGAGATCAGTATGAGGTAGAACATGTCAAGTACGAAGAATGTGACTGACCTTTCAAAGTACATCATGACACTCCCTGAAACCGAGATATCCCTCCTCTCAATGATATTCATCAGTTTCATTGTGGGTGCCATCGGGTTTCTCATAGACCTTGTCCCGGGGTCAAGCAACCTCCATGACATCCTGTATGGAGGTGCAAACGGAGTCCTTGTCCTTGGATTCACATCCATCATGGCGGGTGCAATCACCCAGCCCTGGGTCAATTCACTGGGCGGCAGGAAGATGAAGATGAAGCAGTCCATGTTCCTTGCATTCTTCTCAATGCTCATCTTCTCAATTATCTACCTGGGGGGATGCCTGGCGTCATCCATCCTGAAAAGTGACCTCATACTGGACTCAATAATAATTGCCTCTGCAGTTATATTTGGATTCCGTCTTCTGGTGATCTGGGGAACCTCAAACATAAGTTTCACCAGTTCCACGCTGATATCATCTGTCCAGCCCCTCCTGATTGTGAGCATGAACGTGGTTGTCGCGGTTCTGAGCCTCACAACCAACGTTGGTTACTTCAGTGTCATAGGATTCTTTCTGAAGATGCTGGTGGCCTCAGTCATACTGATACTCGCCATCTACTCCTTCGTCATGGTGGTTGAGTCTCCAATGCGAAGAAACCTTGGTGTGGGGTCACTGGAATTTCTCAGCCTCTTTCTCTCCCATATAACCGAGGACTCCCCTGAACTTGAGAACATATTCAGTGAAATAGGGGAACCAGTTGATACCCTCGCAGGGGTTGTGGCCTTCAGAAGGGGGTCCGATGTGAAGGCCATCCTGATAAGCCCCTCAGTGCACCCCGGCCCCATAGGTACAATTGGCGGGGCTAACATGCCCACCATACTCTCAGGCAGATTCAGTGAATTCACCATGGTTGCCCATGGCCCCTCAACCCATGACTTCAACCCTGTATCGATTAAGGAACTTGAAAAGGTGGAGGCTGCTGTGAGGGAGGCCCTAGATGATATGGAATACCATGAAACTGCCAGTGAGTTCAGGCGCTACACAAGAAACAGTGCCAGTATCGGTGTACAGTTCTTTGGGGAGGGTATGCTTATGCTTGCAACACTGGCCCCGGAGGGCTTTGATGATATAGAATTCGGTGTTGGGCTCTCCATGATGAACCTTGCAAGGAGTAAATGCGGCTCAGAAAACGTGGTGGTGGTGGACTGCCATAACTCCTCCCAGGGGGAAACAGGCCGGATACTTGCAGGTAACCCTGAAATGTTTGACCTCCTTGATGCCGTTGAGCTGGTTGAATGTCCATCAGATTACCACAGTCTGCGGGTCGGATGCGCCCGGAGGACAGGTAAGTTCTCAAAGGAGGATGGTGTGGGTGAGAGTGGAATCATGGCCATGGTGGTTGAAGCCGGGGACCAGAGAACAGCCTACATCCTCCTTGACTCGAACAACATGGTGATGGGTTTCAGGGATGAAATCAGAGAGGAGATCATGAAGCTGGATGTGCATGAGGCAGAGGTCATGACAACCGACACCCACTTTGTAAACACCCTCTCAGGGGGTCACAACCCTGTGGGTAAACAAAAAAGAGATGAAATCAAAAATGAGATCGTCATGACGGTTTCAGATGCCCTGGACGACCTTGAAGAGGTTAGCGCCGGTTGCAGGGTCGTTAGAATAAAGGGGCTCCACACCCTTGGACCCACCAACTCCACTGAACTCGTATCAACCATAAGCTCAATTGTTGCAGTCAGCCGGCTGATAGCACCCCTCATATTCGTTCTCGCAATTATATTCGTATTTGCCTGGGTATTCTGGGCTTAAGAGGTGAGCAGTTACTGTCATTGAACTGAAGTTCTAAAATTTCTCACCTTTAGCCTTCAGGATGCATTTATGGGGTTATTGTTGTTGAGGTGATGAGTATGGCCCATACAACAAACCATATGAAGAAAAATGGGACTATACCGCTCCAGAGCCACCCCTTAAATCCTCCGACTTCATCCTTCCCGAATAGCCTTTCAGCAATATTTCCAACAATGAGAAGTATCACAAGACCCGCGAAGGTTCCTAGGGCCTGATTTTTCCCAAAAACCGCTATTGAACCATTAGAAAGATAGAATGACACTACTGCAGCCACTATACCTGCAGGAACGTGGAGAGCTGTCATTTTGGCCTCAATATCCATTTCAAAACCTCCAGATAATTATTCTGTATCCGGTTTAAATCAAACCATACAGATGATATTATTGGTCCATGGTTAATATACTTAAACAGATTGAAGATCTTCAAGAGGGGAAATGTGAACATACTTAAACCACTGGAGATATAGAGGAATGCAGACCTGATGTTTTACAGACCACTCCTTTTCCCATGAGGTGTTATATATGAAGACAATGTCAAACGTTGATGTTTTCGCAGTTACCAGTGAACTGAATGAGATGCTGAGGGGTGCCAGGGTCGATAAGGCCTACCAGCCCCTGAGGGATACCGTGATCATAAGGTTCCATGTGCCAGGTGAGGGGAGGGTTGACGTGGTTATGCAGGCCGGTGTGAGGATCCACCGGACAAACTACCCCCCACAGAACCCCAAGGTCCCCCCATCATTCCCCATGCTACTCAGAAAGCACCTCAAGGGAGGCGTGGTGAGGGAGGTCAGACAGCACGGCTTCGACCGGATAGTCGAGATAACCGTTGAGAAGGATCAGGAGTACACCCTCATGGTTGAACTCTTTGCAAAGGGCAACATAATACTCCTGAACCAGCAGAGGGAGATAATACTCCCCCTGAAAAGGAAGACCTGGAGTGACCGGAGGATAGCGTCCCGTGAAATCTATGAGTACCCTCCATCAAGGGGCATCAACCCCCTGGACCACGACCCCTCAGAACTTGAGGACATACTGATGAACTCCGGGGCTGACCTCATAAGGACACTTGCAAGGAACGGGTTCGGGGGCCTCTATGCCGAGGAGATAGTCCTCAGGGCGGGCCTTGACAAGAACACTCCATGCAGCAATCTCACCCCTGATGATATAAGGAAAATTGATGCTGCAATATATGAAACCTTCAAACCCCTCAGGGAACTTGATCTGAAGCCCCACATCATAGGAGATGGTGAAGACGTCCTCCCCATCGAACTCAGGGTATACAGTGGAAGGGAGAGAAGATACTTTGAAAGCTTCAATGACGCTGCAGACGAGTTCTTCAGCTCCATCTTCAGGGAGGAGATAAGGAGGGCCCATGAGGAGGAGTGGGAAAGGGAAGTTGATAGGTTCAGGAAGAGGCTCCGGATTCAGAGGGAGACCCTTGAAAAATTCAAAAAAACAATAGAGGTCTCAACAAGGAGGGGTGACCTCCTCTATGCGAACTATTCCCTGGTGGAGGAAGTGCTTGCCACCATAAGGAGAGCCCGTGAAAAATACTCATGGGATGAAATCAAAAATATAATAGCTGACGCACGTAAAAGGGGTCTTCCAGAGGCCAGTAACATCACCGAAATCGACAGGATGGGGAACATAACAATATTCCTTGATGGTGAGCCAGTAAGGATTGATTCAAAGCTTGGAGTCCCCGAGAATGCAGAGGTGTACTATGAGAAGGCCAAGAAGGCCAAGAGAAAGATAAAGGGTGTTATGACCGCCATTGAGAAGACCGAGAAGGAAATTGAAAGGATTGAGAAAAAGAGGGATGATGCCCTCAGGAACATCATGGTTCCCAGGAGGAGAGTTAAAAGAAAACTGCGCTGGTTTGAGAAGTTCCGCTGGTTCGTATCCTCTGATGGTTTCCTGGTGATCGGTGGAAGAGACGCCGGAACCAATGAGATGGTTGTGAAAAAACATATGGAACCCCGGGATATATACCTCCACTCAGACATCCACGGAGCCCCATCCGTTGTTATAAAGACTGAGGGGAGGGATGTCCCGGAGACAACCATACAGGAGGCCGCAGTTTTCGCGGCTTCATTCTCAAGTGCCTGGACCCGCGGATTCACATCACTGGACGTTTACTGGGTCCACCCTGAGCAGGTCTCAAAGACACCCAGATCCGGAGAGTTCGTTGCACGTGGTGCCTTCATCATAAGGGGGTCCAGGAACTATCTGAGGGGTGTTCCCCTCAAGATAGCCATCGGGGTGGTTGACTATGAGGGTGAGAGGATCATGAGCGGTCCTCCCTCTGCCGTTAAAAGAATGACAGAAAAGTTTGTTACCGTGAAGCCAGGTTACACAAAAAAGGAGGCCCTTGCAAAGGCCATAAAGTCAAGGGTCGATGATGAAAATCTATTCCCCCTCGAGGACTTCATAAGGAACCTTCCACCCGGGAAGGGGGATATAGTTGAGGATGACTGAAATTAGTGAGATATTATACAAAGTTTAACTCAAAATCATGGAAGGAACTCGGACTATAAGAAAGAGTCTGTGTCTGGTAACTAAATCATTCAGAAAGCTGTGTGTTAGCTTAGCAAATCATTGCAGTTAGGGAATGATAAATGCTACTGTAGCTTCACCTCACGGTCCATATTATGGTGGAATTATTCTTGTATATTGGTTTAATATGTTCTGTTTCTTCTTTAAGGATTACAAGTTTTACAAAGAGCGAATCCTGGAATCTTTTATCTACTACGATGGCCTGGTTTTTGTCCAGGAGCACTATTATTGAGAAATCGCTTTTACCGTCACCCTCTATTACCCTCTTAAAGTTTCTATATTTTATTATAGTGGTGTATGGTTTCCTGTTCTCCCATGAGGCCCCGCTGGTCAGGTCAAATTTAACATCATTGGAGTAGTATCTTATCTGGCCAGTATCATTTGATGAACCTACATAATAAATGTAATCATAGCCCCTGGACCTGTTAAAGTCCCAGAATCCATAATATATGTACCAGTGCCCCCATTTTATCATGTCATCCTTTGTCAATATTATGAACGGTTTATTGGTCGGGTGGGTATATGAGAGAAGCTCCCCAGTGAATCCTGGATCAATCCCATACTTTTCTTGAAGTGTTTTTTCTGCATATATCCTGTTAACGCCAAGTATATCATCCAGTATGGTTACTGTCAGGCTTGTATTCCCGGTTCTGTTGTTGAGTAGTTCTACAGCCTTGTTACCACTCGTGGATAGCATGCTAAAGATGCCAATAGATAAGCTCTCGTTATTAGTTGCGAATGCATGATAAACCCAATAACTTCTGGGAGTGCTTGGGTTCATCCCACCATCCATGAGCACCGGCCTTTGTGAAAATGTTGCAAGCGGATGTCCATAACCCCATTCTGTAATTACGACGGTATCCATAGAAGTTTCGTTTTTGATCCAATAGGAGGCTGCTACAAAATCATCGTCGACAATGGGCACAAATTGTATCTCGTATGCCTGTATAAATGAAATTGTGGATAACATTACCACCAGAGATAATATGAAAACGTTCCCGGATCTACGTAATCGCATGGATGGTGAACCTTTAAGATAAGAAGCCATAACTCCCATAAGTAATCCAAGGAATATTATAAGTGGAGGTATGACTAATAAGGCAAAACGTGTACTTAAAGAATACGCTGCAAGACCTATTATAAGCCATATGCCAATTAAGATGAAAGGATACCAGCTAAAATCTGGAAGATGAACCCTCTTGATTTCATCCCTTAACATGATACTCCCAATGATCACGAACCCAAATAAGCCAATACCCATATTTACCGGCCCAGGCAATGATAAAAATTCATCAAAGGTTGGAGCACTTAATTCAGATATTGATTCGAAGATTCCTGGCCAACCACCAGCACTTAATGATTTAAATGTGAATTTGAAAAAAGTTGGAAAAATTAAAGCATACCCTAAGCGTCCAGCTAATCCTATAATAAGCAATGAAATTATAACAAAAACTGCAATTTTCCTGGAAAAGCCCATCACTGCCTTTCCTTTAAGCTTGCATAATGTCATATACAATATGCTCGATATTATTATTATGTAGAAAATGTATGCCCAACCATTCCATGAAAGTGAAAGGAGGGCGAGTGAGAAAGATGATAAAAGAAGGGGAAACATATAGTTGTTTTTCGTTTCGGTAGCCTTTAAAAGAAAGAAAATGACAAGTAGGGGGAAGATTATATTAAACATGTCAGTATCAAAGAACCCTGGCACAGTCCGGGAGAAGTAGACTGGCGCCAGAACTAATAATACGCCGCTTAAAAGCCCTGGAAGGTCACCAGCATACCTCCTAACCATGAAGAACATGACAATCCCCGCTAATGGTCCTATGATTGCAGGCAGCCAGAAACAGGTTTCAATGAGGCTGAAAGGTATGAAAAGATTAATAAAATTGTGAAATAACAAGGAAATCCATAATATTAACGGAGGGTAATTCACTCTATTACCTGGAGGATAATTACTGTGGAGGTCCCATGGGGTGCCGTTTATTATTTTATCCCCCGGGTGTCCATGGTCTAATATGTTGGCGGTAAGACGGTAGTTATAGTAGGAGTCAGGTTCGTACATGTAGGGTAGGCCGTTTTCATCAGTGAAGTAAGCCCTATCTGCAGTGTTCATGCCTTTGAGTTCTGCTGTCTCGATCCTTGAAAAGAAACCGATAGAGAATATTATCAGGATAATAATAAAAGTTTTTAGTTTATCCAAACTGTTCACTCCTATAACGAGACATTCTGGACTGAGAATTCTTTGGAATCACTTTAGATATGGATAGTTCTTTTTAGATTCTTTGGGGCCTCTATAGAATGGTAATAGTCTGTTAATCCAGGTAAAGCTTAATACTACTTAACCTTCCTCTTAAGATTCTTTTTAAGCAGGAAGTTCAGATCAATGAAGTACTTACCCTCCTCATCTGAGACAATTATCGAGTCATCCTCAAGGAGTGATGTGAGGTTAACCTCATATATTCCATTCTTTTTAACCATTATGGTCTCAATGGGCTCCCCTCTGGGTTCGGGATCTTTCCTCTCAGCCACATACCTGAAGTACCTGCTTCCGCACTTCGGACAGCCATTCATGAGCTCCTCTGAGGAGCTGAACCTGGCACCACACTTAATGCACTGATGCACCGGAATCACCGATCTCGGCAATCATTGAAAGGAAGTTGGACTTCCTCTTGACCGTCTTCATAACATTGGCAGGCCCTATTATGGTGAGCCCCACCGTCCTCCTCTTTGAAAGACCCATGAATGCCTTCTCATCCTTTTCAAGTGTGTATATGTCTATACCGACAAAGTTCTCAACGTCGATCTCCCTCATGGTCGTCTCTATGAGTTCTGCCTCCTCTGATGGAGAGAGGCTGCCCTCAAGTACCAGTATGTCCCCATCCTTTACACGGTCTATGATCATTGAGATCTTTTCCATGCTGCTTTTATCTTCAAGAGCCTTTGATGAAAGGAAATCCATTTTTAAGCCATCCATTTTAACTCCTCATCTGAATTTTTTAACCATTTCCATGTAAAGGTCCTCTGTTTTCTCACCGTGCAGTGCGGATATGGGGACGACTGTGTGCTGGGGAAAGACCGATACGATCCTCTCAGGTGAGGAATCAGGAAGGTCTATCTTATTGGCAACTATCAGGAAGGGTATCTTCCTTGCCTCCAGGTTCCCTATTATGGTTATGTTCGCCTGTGTCAGGGGATCCTGTGATGAGTCCATTACAAGTAGAACCCCTGTGACATCGTCCAGCCATTTTATGGCCTCGATTATGCCCTTTGTGGCCTCCTTTGCCCTTTCCTTGGCCTCGGGTTCTGATAATCCAAACTCCAGGAAGTTCTTGTAGTCAACCTTGGTGGCTATCCCCGGGGTGTCGATGATATCAAAGTCAAGTTCGGCGCCATCCTTTTTTATGGTTACCTTCTCCTTCTTGTAAACAGTCCTTGTCTCGTGGGGTATCTCTGATGTTAAACCCAGTGGTTTTCCAAGCCAGTCCTCACACATTCTGTTGGCCAGGGTTGTTTTACCTGAATTTGGGTGACCATAGAGTCCAATCTTAAGTTTCTTGTTCCTTCCAAGCAGTTTATCCAGGAAGTTTGTGAAAAAATTTGCCATCCTATCACTCTTTCCTTGATTAATCAGTATTCATAGAATCCTCCGACATCGAGGATGACGACCTCTGTACCGGGGGATGTCCTTTCAACAAGTTCAGCAAATATTTCGGGGTTCTGTTCAATGACGGGAAACGTATTGTAGTGCATCGGGAGAACCTTTTCAGGTTTTATCCAGCCGGCTGCCACTGCTGCATCCTCAGGCCCCATGGTGTATCTGTCGCCTATCGGTAAGAGTGCAATATCAGGCCTGTAAATCTCACCTATAACATCCCTCATATCTGCAAAAAGACCGGTATCACCGGCATGATACACCTTACCCTCACGGGTCTCAATTATAAAGCCACAGGCACTGCCTCCAGATGTCACCTCCTCTGTAAAGTCTATATCTGATGAATGCTTTGCATCAACCATCCTTATCCCTATACCATCAATGGAAATTTTTCCACCGATGTTCATCCCGGTACTTTCAAGGCCCTGCCTTGAGAAAAAAACAGATAGTTCATGGTTCGCTATCAGGAGTGCGCCTGTCCTCTCAGCGATCTCCATTGCATCGCCGAGATGGTCTGCGTGTCCATGGGTGACGCATATCACGTCTGGTTCGAACTCCTCAACTGCTGTGCTGCAGACAGGGTTGTTACTTATGAAGGGATCCAGAAGTATCCTTGTATCAGAGGATGTTATCTCAAATGCTGAATGTCCAAACCACTGAATTCTCATTAAACTCCCTCCAGATTGATTTCATTGGAAAGTTCCCATGCCTCCTCAAAGAGTTTTTTGATCTCAGAGATCGATTTTTTATCCTTGTAGATGACACCAACCTCAAAGCTTTCATATATGGGATCCGTTGATATTATAAGACCATTTTTATCATCTGCAACCGCTGCAACTGTGTGTATATGTGGCATTGTTCTTATCTGGACGTTGTTATCCATCAGGACCTTTATTAGCTCCACCGAGGCCTCATCATCCAGGCTGGCCTCCTGTATTATGAGGCGGCTCTCGGTATCCATGAACTTCTTGAGAACAGAGACATCTATATTCCGTATCCATGGATACATGAGTACAACTCTTTCCTCTGCTGCTGTAATTGTCTCCCTCATGGCATCCTGAACGTCTGAAGCATCAAATGACCATATTATACTTGGCTCACGTGTTTCGGCCCTTATTCTGTTTATTGCGCCCTTGAATGAGTCAAGGCGATCCTCAAGGAGATCTTCGACGTCATCAACGTTTTCAATGTACTCCTGTTTGAGTCTCTGGAGCCTCTCTGTAACGTAGCTGTTGTCTGCTGGTTTCCTGGAAGGTGCTGTCTTTGCAGGTGCTGGAGTTTTTTTTCTGGCAGGCTTTACCGCGGGCGGCTCTCTGGTTTCCTCGGGTTTCCTGGCCCTTCTAATCTTCGGTAACCTGAGAAACTTCCTTTTAGGCTCTTCCCTGGATGTGGGAGCCTCCTCCTCTTCCGGGACCTCCTTCTTTGGAGCGGGTCTCATGGGCCTTATGGGAGCTGGCTTTCGGGGAGGTTTCTCAGCCTCCCCAGGAGTTTCAGGAGAGGGCACCTTTTCAGGTTTTTCTGGCAATTCCCCGCCCAGGATTTCCTTAGAGAGTTCTGAAGGTTTAATCCTGGAAGCTGCGGATGGTTCTGATCCTTCAGCCCCCAAACTTTCATCAGATGTCTCTGTGACCCTGGTGGGTTTAATAGCCCGTGATTTTATTTCATCTTCAGATGTTTCAGTTCTTACAGGTTTCACTGGCCCGGGTTTCCTCTGGGTTACCTTTCCCGTGGATTTGAGTGGTTTCGGAGCTTCAGTTTTTTCTCCGCCCTTAACTATTCCAGAGACCCCGCGGGGCCTCTGGGGCTTACCGGGGCCTTCAGCCTTAACAGGAGCTCCAGCCTTTTTTATCCTCTTTTTGTCTTTTTTAGGCTCAGATTCCGCTTTTAATGATTTTAGATCTACCTTTCCAGCGAATAGAAGGGTTATTATGAGGCCAGGTACAAAGAGAATGAGTCCCAGAAAGAACATGAAGATATCAGGGGGTGTTGCAAAACCAAGGGACATGAAGTAAAGGCCAGCAAATATCATGACGATTCCAGCGATTGTGATAATCAAATATATCATTTAATGCCTCCCGCTCCCAAGAGTAACTAGTAATTACAAGTCCAGTTATCTATTTCTGCATTCATTTATAAAAGGTTTTTTAAAGTGAAGTTTTATATAATCGGCTTTCCATAAGGTAATTCATAAATCATATGGGTGGATTTCATTGATGATAGTTTTGGATGAATGCGGCCAAGGAGCCGCGAGTATATACTTCTTTTTGGTGGTGTTATTGTGATTGCGATAGCAACTCTACTGATTTACAGTCAGTACCTGAAAACAACGAATCCCCTTAATGTGGCAGGTGACCTCAACAGTGTGCGGGAGAACGTGAAAACCGGTTGAACTAGAAACGAGTAATTAAAAGTTCCCTGCCCTTATTTCAAAGTATGTTATGAGGTGCCTCAGCTGTTCAGGGGCATCATCCTCATCACTCAGGGCATAGGCGAGTTTCTGGGTTATGATCCTTTTCTGATCCTGGTCCAGGGATAGTATCTCATTCACTATCGTGCTGAATATGCCCTCAGCATCAACTCCCAGCTCCCCTGTTTTTGTCATGAATATCTTCCTGAGTTTGTTAAGAGCTGATTCTGATTCATGGAGATTCTCAGATTCAAGTTTCCTTATAAGGAGGTTCATCTCAACTGGATCCCTCTGAACAAGGCCAAATACTATTCCATCAGGTTTCAGGGACTGAACCCTCTCAACACCATCGTATACGCCAAGGTCGTAGCCAGTGACTGTTATCCTGCTGGCCTTGAGCAGCTTGAATATGGCCTCATTTATTGTTTTATCAGTGACAGCAAAGCCAATTTCAGATCTTATCCGCTCCCCCAGTTCAACCCTGCTGAGGTCCCCCTCCTGCAGAACTTCGAGTATCACCCTGTCGATGTTGTACTTCCGTGGCATCACATCACCTTTGTGATATTATGAACAAAACCCTTTAAATATGTTGATATTGATGTGAACAGAGGAGTATAACCAGCGTGTTATCCGCTAAATTTATAAGTGGATAGACACATATTAATGTAGCAAGCCAGAACTGGTGAATATTGATGGAGGTGTATAATATGAAGTTCTTAAAAGATGAAGCAGGACAGGGTGCAGCTGAATACATACTGCTCTTCGGTGGTGTAATAGTAATCGCAATAGTCGCACTACTGATCTACAGGGCATACTTCAGCAAATCAAACCTCAACGCATCTGAGGACATAAACGAAGTAAGGACCAACGTAAATACCAACGTAAATATCTAAGAGTAGATTAAATTGTTAATCGAGGAAGAGGCACAGATAAGCGCTGAAATGATATTAATCGTAGGAGCCCTCCTGGTAATAGTTATAGCCGTAGGCTCCTACATTTTCAACATTTCCGGCTCCATAGCAGGAAACATAAGCGAAGTAATCAACACAGCCCGTGACACCACGATTAACAAACTCTAAATTTTTTTAGTTAATTTTTTAGATCTAATTTTTCTTAGCTGTTTATAATGTAAACCTTTATCTGCTTATTCCTGTAGACAAGTGAGAAGTTCTCATCGTTAACCCCCATGATGAGTTCTAAAAGCAGAGACTTCCTGTATTTTCTATTAATCCTGTATGAGCCATCAGTTGTTTCAAGAACTGTAACGTTTCCAGAAGAATTGATTATTTCCTCTTCAATCACATCATCCTTAAGCCGGATCAATGAGTAAGTTCCTGCCGGCATATCACCTGAATCCCCTTTAGAGGCTATCAAACCTATCATCTTTTCAGGGACCACCACAACGATTTTTCTTGAAGTCATGGGATGTGTCATGTTCAGTATCCGCAGGGCCTCTGACTCTGAAAACCCATACCTGTGCATAAGGACGTCCATGGCACTCTCCCTATTCAGTCCAAGGATCTCATTCATTATCCTGTATGCCTGGACCTCACTGCCGGTTTGATTTTTAAGGAGGATGTAGGCATCATCCCCAGAATTTGCCAGCATCCTCAGTATGTTTAAAGAGAGGGTTCTGTTCTCAGATGAAAGGGAAAGGTTTATCCAGTAGTCCCTCGCCGTTGTTGGTATCTCTGGATCCATTGATGATCCATACCACACTCCCCTGGCGGGTAATGTCTCAATATAGGCCAGGCGCCCATCATAGACGACTGGTCTGTCAGCTTCAGACGCATAGAAGTGACCATAACTCCATTCAGTTATTATAACTGCATCACTGGGAGTGTTTTCAGCTATCCAGTGGGCAGATTCCTCAAAATAATCATTGTAACCCGGCTTTAAATCTGCGACCATGTTACCGGATATTGCAAGCTGTGCTGATACTGTAAAGATAATAAGAATAAATAAAACCCCTTTAATCCATCGGAACCTGAATTTACGTGAGCAGTCCAAAAGAATCCCTGTGAAGATCCCCGCAGATACTGAGAGGGGTGCTATGAGTATCATTACAAACCTGATACCCTCGAGAAGCATCAGTGCACCGGTAGCGATCCAGACTGATATAAAGATTACTGGAAGGCCCACTGACCCCTTTCTCCGGTAAAGCATATAATATGCAGGTATTCCAGCAGCTCCCAGTACAGTGAGTGCTGGTGAGATGTGCCCCAGAACCTTATCCATGTATGCTGGCTGAAGCTCGGCAACAGTTGTATATGAATCCGGCCACGGGTACCAGATGGATTTATCCACTAAATCATGTATATGCAATGGAGTCATGATCAGTTTAATTAGTTCAAGATGGTTGAAGAGGTTAAAAGGATAAACAGAACCATGAAGGCCGGTAGGAATGTTTCCAAGAATATTCCTTAGGGGTTTCCTGGACCCTGAAGTCAGGATTAAAATGATGAATGTTACCAGCGTCACATAGAACATCACCTGCCATCCGCTCCATGTGATGGAAAACAAAAAGAGGATAAAGCCGCCGATGGCTGATAGAGGAACCCTGTTCACCTCCCTGGCATCAGCTTCGATGAAAAGGAACAATACCGCCATAGACAACGTAAGGATGAGCATATCGGTATCGTATAATCCATAGACAGTTTTTACGAGATAAAATGGTGCGGATACCAGAAGCAAACCTGCTATGAATGCAGGAATGTCCCCCTGAAACCTTTTTACAGTGAAAAAGCATATCACACCTGCAAGTGGAGCCAGCAGAGGTGGCATGATCAGACAGACAGCCCTGAGGCTCACCGGTGCAATGACACCTGTGATAGCATGCAGGATGACGGCGAGGAGGAGGATTCCTGCAGGATAATCCAGAGGCACCCCTGGCGGATAATAGGAATGCAGGTCCCAGATTTTACCTCCAATCACAGCGTCCCCAGGGATTCCCCTAATCGCCAGATTCTCTGTGAGCCTGTAGTTATAGTATGAATCACTCTCCTGAAAGTACTGGAGTCCATCATCATCAGTGTAAAGAGGGTCATCATATCCTGCGTTGAGCATCCTTATGGAAAACCCAAAGACAAAGATCACTGCAACCAGCAGGAATGTCCGCATATACTGCCTCAAAATAATCTAACCCCCCAGACAGTTACAGATCCATACTGTATATCTTCCTGCCATCTTCCTGTATGTTCAGTGTCCTCAAAAAAGATAGATTCCTCATGGTACATGCCAAGTACCACTGCAAATTTATCAGCCCTCATGATGCCATTGAAGAATATCAGGAGCATCAGAATAAAAATCTTCAGCCTCTCATCCATGTACAGTTCCAACACCACCTATTTCAGACCATAGAGAGACGGATTCATACGGGGTATCATGGCCATTAAAACGCACTGCTCTGTGTTACCGGTCCTATCAAGGAGTCCGCCTGAAAGGAAACTCACCGCACCCCTTTTCCTGCCCAGCTCATCCACACCTGTGAGTTCATCCATTACATCACCCACCTCCCTTCCGGCGAGGACCTCCTCAACCACCATGGGAGGGTACTCAAAGCCGGCGCTGACGCCCAGGGTTATGTGTTCACCATCATAGATGGCACACCATTGCAGATCAACAAAGCCTGTGATCGTCTCAGGGACCCTGTGGAGTCCTGACTCGATACCAACACTGAGTTCACAGTCCCTGAAGGCCCTTCTGGCACGGTTCACCGCCCCCCGAACGGTTTCCTCCAGCCCCACTGGCTGATCAGGGACCCCTGATTCGACCTCAACACCCCTGACCTCAACGTTACCGTATATCAACCCGAGGACGTTCTCTGTTGCCCTCACCTTAACAGGATTCCCTGAACCAACATTGACCTTCATGTAAAACACCACCGAATCCATTTGCTCCTTTACCTGAATATGAGCCAGGTCATCATACCACACAAAGTAACATCCCATCTAAAACTTCACCGTGACCGGTCACTCCCTTCTCCTTCTAAGGGCCCCGCGTATCCTCTTTATTATGTGGCCCATGGGGTCTATCTCACCCCTCCTTATCCTGGTGGAGGATATTGGTATTCCATCGTCAGCATTCACCATGTCGATTGTTATGATGTCCAGTTCCCTGAACCCCCTATTCCTCCTTATTGCATTGATCTCACGGGCAACGGGTTCTGTCTCCCTGCTCACAACTATCGCTTCAAAGGCCTCATCTGTTACTGTAGTCCCATAGGGATCATCAAGTCTCATTACATGATAATCGGCATCCTTATCTCTCAGGTACTCCTCAAGGTTCTTCATGCGGACACTGCAGGGTTCAATACCCTCTCCCTTTGCAGCTGCAAATTCATCAGAGGTCACGCCAATCATGACAGTCTCTCCAACACGGAATGCCTCATCAAGGAGTCTCCTGTGGCCCTTATGAAACCTGTCAAAGGTGCCGCCAACTGCAACCAGTGAATACTTCCTCTTCATCGTATCATCTTTAAAAGTCAATAACAGTTAGATCAGCTGAATTTATAAATCATGCTAGACAGCGGAGATTAATGAACCTTCAACCTCACATGGTATTGCCCCATGGAGCAGTTTAAGTGCCATGAACCTAAATATAATCTCATGGAACTCCGGGAATACAATGTCATCATCAAGAACCCGAGAAGGTTGATTTGAGGGTTGCCTCATGCTACCCCAGCCCATACTCCACTGCCATGTCATCACTTGGTTATCATATTATTTACCACTTTCTCAACTCAAGGGAGGACACCTGGTGTGAAAGGATCATACACCCCCACAGACGCAGCTTTGAATCAGGTAGCCCCCTCAGGGACTTCGATGTTGTGAGCTTCACCATCCACTATGAGGAAGACTACTTCAGGATCCCGGCCATGTTCAGGGATGGTGGCCTGGAACCCAGAAGAGATGAACGCACAGGTCCCCTGGTTATAGCAGGTGGCCCCTGCATCACCTCCAACCCCCTCCCCCTCTCAGATTTCATCGACCTCTTCATAATAGGTGAAGCAGAACCCGTCCTCGACATGGTTATGGACAGGTGCCTTGAACTCGATGACCCCCGGAGAGAGATAGATGAGTTCAGGGATATAAGGGGGGTGTATGTCCCTGACAGTCCTGCGGAGAGGGTTATAGTTGAGAACATGGATGAGGCATGCCACCCTGTAAGGCAGATAGTCCCTGTAACAGATGACAGGTCCCTGACACCATCCCTAGGGAGGTCGTTCC
This sequence comes from Methanothermobacter thermautotrophicus str. Delta H, assembly GCF_000008645.1. Lineage (NCBI taxonomy): Archaea > Methanobacteriati > Methanobacteriota > Methanobacteria > Methanobacteriales > Methanobacteriaceae > Methanothermobacter > Methanothermobacter thermautotrophicus. The sequence continues at coordinate 1,727,496 of NC_000916.1, read as the reverse complement.
TCCTGGGAGTTTCAAGGGGCTGTTCAAGGGGCTGCAGGTTCTGCATGTCAGGTTACCTCTACCGGCCTAAGCGTGAAACATCCCTCAGGAAACTCATTGACATCTCAGAGAGTGGCTGTGAGGCCACAGGTTACAGTAAGGTGTCCCTCATAGGTGCAGCGGCCTCAGACTACTCCCGCATAGATGAACTCTGCAACGAACTCGTTGATATGGGCCTGATGGTTTCCATGCCGTCCCTGAGGATAGAATCTGTTACACCTGAACTCATGGAGGCCCTCATCAGGGGAGGTCTTAAGACAATAACAATGGCACCAGAATCAACCATGAAGCTTAGAGACAGACTGAACAAGCCCATCACTGATAGCATGGTCTTTGAGAAGACCAGGAAGGCCCTTGAAATGGGGCTGCGTGTTAAGATGTACTTCCTGATAGGAGCGCCCGGCGAGAGCCGGGAGGACCTTGAAGAAATGGCCCGGCTCATGAGGGATCTGTCAGAGATCAGGAGGGGGCGGGTGAGCTTCAGTGTAAACCCACTCATACCGAAACCACACACACCCCTTCAGTGGGAGGGCTATGATGCACGTGAGATGAAGCAGAGGATAAGGTTCCTTGGCAGACTGGTCAGGGGGCTTCCTGTAAGGATGGGAAGTCCGCGGGGTGGTCTCATACAGCATGTCCTGTCCACGGGTGGCCCTGAAATAGGGGAGCTCATAGAAAGGGCATCCCTATCAGGGGTTCCGGTAAGGGAATGGGAGGCTCATGCCGGACCGAGAGACCCTTGTGCGAGGTTGCCCTGGCACAATATCAGTGTGGGTCTGAGGGAGGACTTCCTGATGGAAGAATACATTAAGATGAAGGATGACAGATTAACACCATGGTGTGAAGAATCAGGCTGCTACGGTTGCATGGATAGCTGCCCCTCACTCAGGCATTGAGAGAATCTTCTGAGATCAAAAATAAATAAAGGCGATGATCATGAGGAAATTTGCCTCCCGTGTAAAGGATATACAGCTTTCTGAGATAAGGAAAATATTTGAGGTTGCAGATGAGGATACAATAAACCTTGGCATAGGTGAACCAGATTTCAGTGTCCCTGATCATGTCAGGGAGGCTGTTAAGGATGCTGTTGACGAGGGCCTGACCCATTACACCTCCAACATGGGGATGGAGGAGCTGAGGGAAGCCATAGCAGATAAACTTAAAAGCGAAAACAGGGTTCATGCTGAACCAGAATCAATAATAGTGACTGTGGGTGCCAGTGAGGCCATATTCATGTGCACCCAGGCCCTCCTTGACATTGGTGACCATGCCCTCATACCTGACCCTGGTTTTCTATCCTATGATGCCTGTGTCCGGCTTTCCGGGGCAGTGAGCATACCCGTGCCCCTCAGTATGGATGAAGGGTTCTCGATGAGCCCTGAAAGGGTTGAATCACTCATCACCCAGGATACCCGGGTCATAATAATGAATTCCCCATCGAACCCAACCGGGAGCGTCATGGGAAAGGATGATGTGAAGGGGATTGCTGAGATCGCCGAGGACAATGACCTGATAATAATATCGGATGAGATCTATGAGAAGATAATCTATGATGGAAAACACTACAGTCCGGCGCAGTTTACAGATAACGCCCTCATAGTCAATGGGTTTTCAAAGACCTATGCAATGACTGGTCTCAGGATCGGTTACGTTGCCGGCTGTGAGGATATAATTGAGGAGCTCCTGAAGGTCCACCAGTACAACACCGCCTGTGCCCCTTCAATATCCCAGTACGCAGCCCTTGCAGCCATCAGGGGGCCTCAGAACTGTGTTAAGGATATGGTGGATGAGTTTAGAAGAAGGAGGGACCTTATGTTCCGTTCCCTCACTGATATGGGCCTTGAATGTGTCCTGCCCGGCGGGGCGTTCTACATGTTCCCGTATGCTGGGGACTCAGAAGAATTCACAAAGCTTTCACTTGAAGCTGGAGTTGCAGTTGTCCCGGGATCCGCCTTTGGGAATGAAGGGAAAGGTTACATCAGGATGTCCTATGCAACATCCTATGAGCTTATCGAGGAGGCTATGGAACGACTTAAAACTGTCTGTGGTGTTTAATTTGGAGGAATCTGAGAGAATACGTCTTGGAAAACGCGCCGCCTTTGCTGGTATAGGTGGCAACGTACTGCTGACATCCCTCAATTTCCTGGTCGGCATATCCTCAGGGAGTGTTGCGCTTGTTGCTGAGGCAGCCCATACACTTTCTGATGTACTGACATCTGTGATAACATATATAGGCTTCAGGATAGGGCAGCGCCCACCTGACAGGCAGCACCCCTATGGTCATGGACGGGCTGAGGCCCTTGTCGGGCTTGTTGTTGTGGTCTTTCTTGGTATAATATCCTATGAGATACTCTCTGAGGCCTACCGTAAGCTCTTCCTGGAACTGGCGCCACCAGACTACACTGCGGCCCTGATGGCTGGTTTTGGGATAATCGCAAACATTGCAATGACCACCTA
>NC_000916.1:1610000-1717500 GCF_000008645.1 Methanothermobacter thermautotrophicus str. Delta H | reverse complement strand
CGGGGTTGCTGCAGTTGGGATCCAGAACATGCGGCTGGATGTCATCGGATTCATAGTCCTAAGCTGGATCATATCCCCCCCCCTCGCAGGTCTTTTAATGGGATTCCTTATATACCATGCCATCAGGAATATGATAATAAAAGCACTTCAGGGTATGGGACTCAGGGATCGTGCTGAGAAGATTTTTTCCTATCTCCAGATAGCGAGCTCATCATTCTCAGCCCTTAACCTCGGGGCTATAGATATAGCTGTTGCCACAGGGGTTATATTCGCAGTGGGAAGTTTCGGAGGAAACTGGATCAGAATCCTGGGGGCCATCGGCCTTGTTGCGGGAATCCTCCTTGCAGGTAACAGGGTTACAGAAACAATTGGGAGAAGGATAACAGATCTAACACCAAGCAGGGGCTTTTCAGCCCAGCTGGCAGCTGCAATTATAGTTTACCTTTTCATGGGTTATGGTATGCCTGTATCACCAACACAGACACTCGTCGGATCAGTGATAGGTGTGGGAATTGCACATGGGACATCAACAGTAAAGTATGATGTTATAGGACACATAGCCTATACCTGGATAGTCACGATACCCACATGCATTATCCTATCATCTGCAATATACATTATTACTGGATTCTGGGGTTAAAGAGTTTTGAGGGCCCTTATGATATCCCCATCGGCAATTATGCCAACCATATCCCCATCATCCACCACAACAAGCTGGTTTATGATTCCCTCATCAGATGAGTAGTCATTCATCTTTTCAATGGCATCTGCCAGGGTCTCCCCCGGGGCCACGGTTGCAACATCCTTTACCATGACCTCACCGACTGTGGTTCCAAGCTCATAGTTGTCAAGTATGAGGTTGTGACCTAGGTCTGATGCGGTGACGATTCCAGCAAGCTTACCTTCCTCCAGTACGGGAAGTGCGCTTATCCTGTGCTTCATCAGTTTTTCAAATGCAAAAACGACATCCTCAGATGGCTCGACTGTTATAACATCACGTGTCATTACATCCTCAACCTTAACCTCATTCAGTCTTTTCAGCACCTTTTTCTCCTCCTTTAACAGTTGTCTTTGTTAATGATTTGATGATCGAGTCAATTGTTGTTACAACATCTATGTTCTCAATTACAGGCACACCGTGTTTTCGTGCCTGGTTTTCTATGTATCTGTGAATCCTTCTGATGGCCCAGAAGTAACTTATGTATCTTTTAAGGGGTCTTCTGGCCCACATCTGCCTGCAGCGTGAATAGAACCTCCCCTTATGAACGTTCTCATCAGAGACCGTCAGGACAAACATTGCAACGTTTTCCTTGTTAACAAGGTCCTCCCTTATGAAACCAGGGACTATGTGCACGCCCTCAATAACTATGCTTATCCCCTCTGTCAGCGCCCTCTCAATTACTGCCTCCACACCTATGCTCACACTTTCAACGTGGTCCCTGAATCCTATGAGGACCTCGTCTAGTTCCGGTGGTGGGGGTATCCTGAGGGACTGGTAGGCTGTGTAGCTGGATTCGTAGATGGATGGAAGAAGTTCCCTGGAGACTATCTTACGCATGACCTCTCTTATCATGTCGGTACTTATCATGTTCCTTATTCCAAGGCGGTTTGCAACTTCAAAGGCGATTGATGATGTTCCCACACCTGAAGCACCGCCTATGAGTATTATGAGGGGCTCCTTGCACTGTCTTATCTTTCGCCAGAGCATGTACTTCTCTGCAACCTCGGGGTCCTCCTTCCTGAGATGTTCAGAGACGATTTCAACCAGTTCCTCAATGGTTATCAGATCCACCTTATTCTTTTTAAGGTGAGCCTCAATCCTTGAAGCGAAGGTGTATGCCCTGTTTGGATCCATCTCTGCCCGGGTCAGTGAACGTGCCAGAACACCCTTGGAGAATGGCTCTGTGTATTTCTTTCCACTTACCTCTCCCTGAACCATTATCATGATCTCACCTCAAAAAGAATTCAGTGATAATCTGGAATCCAGTTTTTATATATTTAACTGGATTTGAGGTTTAAGATTTCGGCCCTTACGGAGCCATCATCGTCAATTTCAATGAGAGCTGCCCTGCCCTCGGAAAGCTGCCCCGGGTTTACTATGAGGGTTTCACCAAGACGTTCCACACCGGGGGACTCATGGATGTGGCCGCAGATGTTGATGCATGGCTGATGCTTCTCAATCACATCCCTCACACCGGTGCTTCCCACGTTATCCCCGGAGGGAATCCTGTCAACACCGGTTCCATGTGGTGGTGCATGGGTTACAAGAATCAGCCTATCATTCCCTTTGAGGTTCTCAAGGAGTTTATCCAGTTCGCTGCGTATCTCATCCTCTCCCAGTTCAAGGGGTGTGTTGAAGGGTGTTGGATTGGAACCGCCAAGTCCGCAGAAGGTAACATTCTTAACACTGAGGGTTCTCGCGTGGATATTGATGGCTCTGGAATTTTCGATTCTGGATGCGATCCCATGGGGGTCACAGTTTCCAGGTACAGCTACCACCGGTATCTTGTGTGATGCCAGGTCATTTAGCAGTTCCTCGGCAAGTTCAGGGGGACCGAAGTGGGTTATGTCCCCGGCTACAACAATAATGTCCACCCTGTTATTTTTCAGGTAACTGTGAAGTTCCGGGATGTTTGATCCATGGAGGTCACTAACTGCAAGGATTTTCACGAAAAATCACGCCCCTATTCCCTGAAAAATGAGCCTATTTCTCTAAGGCCTTTCTTTATGTCCTCTGAGTCACCGTAAATCGCTATAAGGTCATACTCTTCGAATTCTATTATCAGACTGTGGGTTTCGGCGATGTCCTGGACCCTGTCCTCTGCAAGTGGTTCCCTGAGGTGAACCCTTGCAGCTGCAAATCCTGGCGGCGCCCCGACAATGAATTTTGATTTGGTCTGTGGGGGTCTGTGGACCTCCTCCCCCCTAGCCGCCCTTTTCAGTTTTTCAATCCACTGTGCAGGGTAATCTGAGGAGACTGTCTCTGCGAGTTCAAGGAGTTCCTCCTGGATGGAGTTTAGCATGTCATTTATTCTCTTGAGCTCCTTCATCATTTCAGGGTTTTCAGGGTCTGATTTGTAGAAGTTTATTGACGTCCTGACCAGCCTTACGTCCTCTGTGATTGATGTGGGTACATCCACATCCCTTTTTCTAAGGTCTGTTAGAAGTTCAACCAGGACAAACCATGTCTGTTCTACTGGTAGTGTCATAGGTGTCCTTCCAGAATTTTTAGGGTTGTATGATTTATCTTTGCACCTGCCTCCTCCAGCTCCTTTCGGATCTCATCAACGCTGTTGTAGGAGCTGAGGAAGAGCACATGGTTGCTCTGAGTGCCCTTAATGGATATTATGGCTATTTCATCATCATCTGAGAGCTTCTTTTTCTCAAGTCCCGCCTTGTAGTCCACGAAGGGTCTGAATTCTTCTGGAAGATCCTTAAGGGTGAATATTCCCTTTAAAGTGGCTATAAACAAAAAAACACCTCTGGTTTACTTTATGGGAGTTTAACTCCCCTGAAAAAATAAATAATTTAGGGGTTTATCCGCTTCCAGGTGCGAGGCGGTCGAGTTCCTCGAGTTTTTCAAGGCACTCGTCGACACATACCTGGTGAGCGTCAACCACAAGGTCCTCTTTTGGAAGACCCATTGCAAGTCCCAGCAGCTGTGCAAGGTGGAGTACTGGTATGTCGAATTCTTCACCGAACTTGTCCTTGATCTCCATCTGACCCACGTCAAACTGAAGGTGGCAGAATGGGCAGACGTTGACTATTGCATCCACACCTGCTTCCTTCATGTTTCTGAGTTTTTCCATTGTGAAGTCCAGGGCAACATCCAGGTCCCTGGATCTTACTCCACCACCGGCACCGCAGCACATCATCTTGTCCTTGTAGTCAACTGATTTTGCTCCGGTGACCTCAACAAGTTCGTCCAGTATTGTTGGCCTTTCAGGGTTGTCTATGTTTATCTCTTCGCTTGGTTTGAGGAAGTGGCATCCGTAGTGCACTGCCACGTTGAGGTTGAGGGGTTTTTCAACGACTTCTGAGAGTTTGTCAAGTCCCACATCATTGTAAAGAATTTCAGCCAGGTGCCTTACGTTTATTTCACCCTTGTATTCCCTTCCTGCTTCCTTGAGGATCTCATTGATTTTTGCCCTCATTTCCTCGTCTTCCTTGAGGAGGTGGTTTGCTTCAAACAGTGACCCGAAGCATCCGTTACATTCTGTCATGACGTCTGAACCCATCTCCTCAGCGATGGTGATGTTCCTTGCTGCTATTGCAGCCCATGTTGTCTTGTCGAATGAACCGAAGACCCCTGGTGCCGGGCAGCAGAATGCCCCTTCCATGTCCTTGAGTTCGATTCCGAGTTTATCGAAGAGGACTCTTGTTGCCTTTTCAATTCCAGGGTACCTGTTGTTCATGATACATCCTAAAAAGTATGCGATTTCCATTTACATGCCTCCCTATTCTAGTTCACCTGTTTCCCAGTTGTATCCTATTAACTGGTCGAAGCCTGTTGCCTTGATGATTTTCTGAACCTCTTCAAGGGCTTCTGGGAACTGGTGTGTTGTTGGTGGTAGTTCTCCGAGGCCAACTGCCTTTCGGAGTTCCATTGTTGCGTCGTTTATTGGCACGCCATGGCCTGTTTTTATAACGAATGATCCAACTGCCTTGTGGGCTGGTGCCATGAATCCTGCCTTGGCTGCCTCGTTCCTTGCAAGTTTCACAACATCCACGATTTTGACCTTACGTGGACACCTTTCCTGGCAGGAGTAGCAGGTGGTGCACATCCAGAGTGCTGGATCTGAGATTATTTCGTCCTTTAATCCCACGTTGGCCTTCCTTATTATCTGCCTTACCCTGTATGGGGTTCTTCTTCCTGATGGGCATGAACCTGTGCATGTACCGCACTGGAAACAGTATTCCAGACTGTCTCCGCCTGCTGCTTTTATTTTTTCAGAGAATTCCTTGTCAATATTACCCTTTCTGATTATGTTTTCCTCTCTCTGCAGTAGGGTCATTATATCACTCCTTTCGCTTTTTTCCTCCTCATCCTCTGATTCCTCATCGGAATCAGAATCCTCCGAAGAGGTTTCATCCTCAACAACCTCCTCATCTTCATCGGAGGTTTCAGCTGGTTCTTCAGTTTCAACTTCATCAGCATCTGCAGTTTCCTTCTCTGGGGCTTCAGGGACCTTAACAGTCTCCTCAGCCTCAGGGGCCTCAGAAACCTTCACAGGTTCCTCAGGGGCATCGGAGGTTTCAGATGCAGATGATGAAGGTTCAGCTGAAGGTTTTTCTTCAGGTTGAGGTTTCTCAGTTTCTTTAATGGGCTCGCTGGGAGTCTCTGTTTCCACTGGTTTCTCTGTTTTGCTGTCCTCTTCCTTCTTCTCACCCATCAACATTTCCTTTAGGCGTTTTAGAACTGACATTGTTTTCACACCCTGAAATATCCCTGGTTAGCAAACCTCAGATTTTTCTTATTAGACTGTGACTCTCATCTCTATATAAAGATTCCTAAAATTCGCGAGAGTGTAACCTTTAAGGTTACAGCATTCTGGAAATGGTTAAGTAGAAGGGTGCCTCAAGTAGGTATGACGGTGCATGATCATGAGCAGATACCAGATAAAGTTACATGACGGTCCTGCAAGGCTGGGCCTCCTGGATGATACTGAAACACCTCTACTCCTTGAACATGACGGGATGGAGATAGCACCCCATGAGACCATACCCTACAGTGTCCCCAGGGAAATTGCAGAGTGGGGTGTTGATGAAACCCTCAGGATGGCCTCAGGTTCCGCTGCAGATTATGCCTTCATACATGGATCCAGCTACCAGGACCTGCGGATAAGGTGTGCCCTTGAACTTGAGGAGATGGGGTTCAGGAGGCTCATAGTGGCAAATATGGATGAACTGCTTCAGAGGCCCGGTGACCTTGTGAGAATTCTAACTGCACTGAGGGAATCTTTGAAGCCTGAAACCCTGCTTTGCTCAACCTTCTCACACCCTGCATTCATTCCCATCCTCACCTACATGGGCATGGACCTCTTCTCAGATGCCACTGCAGAGCTATATGGGAGACTCAACATCCTCCTGACAGAGAGTCACACCTATCCACTGGACACCTACGGTATCTGTGATGCTGGAGCAGGGGATCTCATGGAGAGAAACAGGCACACCCTTGAGCTAATAATCAGCGAGGTCCGTGAGCATATCAGAAACGGAACACTCAGAAACCTTGTTGAGGAGCGTGCTGCCTCATCACCCCAGAACATGTCAGCGCTGAGGATTCTGGACCGTGAGAAGCAGGAATTCCTCCAGAGATACACACCTCTATACTAATTTTGCAGTACTCCAACGATTAGACTCCAGCAGCTAATGGGCCGGCTCCGGTCACAAAGGAGACCCCACAACAAGATAATGAAAAGACCCTGCATCCACCACATCCTCGACCTCAAATCCCTTTTCCCTGAGTATCCCGATGACCTCATCCTCAGATAGCCTCAGGTCAAGGTGTGGACCCGGGGTTCCTGGAATTTTCTTAAAATCAACTATGGCGAGTTTACCATCATCCCTCAGAAGTCTCCTCACCTCGGCAAGGAGGAGGTCAACCTCCCCATTTGCAACTATCCCATGGAACACGTTTGCCATGAAATAAATGTCAACTGTCCCATCGGGGACCGGAAGCCTCCCTGTTATATCATCAAGGAGTGTTACAATGTTTTTGATCCCTGAAGCGGCTGATCTGAGGGCTTCAACTGATGGTGGGTATATGTCAACTGCAATTACCATTCCCTCATCTCCCACAGCATTCACCGCCTCAAGTGAAATGAAGCCATCACCACATCCAGCATCGAGGAACGTATCTCCTGGTTTCAGTGGAAGCAGCTCAATCAGTTTCCTGGCGTCTATGAGGTCACGTGTTGATTTACCCCCATCAACATGCACTCTGCCCACACTAACACCTCCTCGGTTATGAGAAAAATGTCATGCCCCTGTAACTACTCTGCTTCTAAAAATGAATAATCTTTCGGGATAGGACATCGAGAATATTCCATAATCACAATAATAACTTTCACAACCACACGCATGGTGTCTCTTCAGAAACCATGAACATTCCATAATCACTGACGAAATAACCGCCAGCCCAGACGACACTGAAAATCCATGATCGCTGCCAAGTTATAAATAAAAACCCTGACAGATAATTAAGTGGTGTTTAGATGATAGAAAAGATGGAGCTCACCATGATAAACGGGACCGTCCATCACTTCAAGAGGGGTGAATTTGGGGTTGAAATGATAAAGGTTGATAAGGAGAAATGCGTCATACTGGTGAGCTTCTCTGAGAGGGAATTCGGGAAAAGGGAGATAATCATCCCCCTCCAGAATGTTGAAAAATGTGAGTATCTCCTGAGATAGGCTATAGGATCATCCTCTCCACCACTGCCCGGGGTGCCCCTGCAATCTCAACAAGATAGTCCGCCTCAATGAAATGAAGGCCCGCCGGGACCACAAGACAGTGGAGTGGATCACCGAAGTCCTCCTCAACGAGTGTAGCTATTTTATCAGCCCTCACAAGGGGCTTCTCAGAGCCAGCCCTTGCTATGACAACTGCAAGGGTTTCGCCACTAATTGTACCATCATCAAGTTTCTCTGATGCCTTCAGGAGATACCTGAGCCCCTCAGTTGCCGTCATGTATCTATTCCTGTGGGCCTCGATATCCAGGAGCACAAGGGAGTGGGAACCTGCCTTAAGGTTCTCCCCTATGTTGGTGTAGGGTGATGTGGGAAAGTAGTTATCAGAGGTGAATGGTATTGTGATTATCCTTCCAAACTTGTAGGCCTGAAGGCCTGCGAGACCAGGAGCGGCTGATATTATGGATGACGAATGGATAACCCTTGTCTCTATGCCCCTCCTGTGGGCGTCTATGAGAAGCTCCGTGTGTGTTGTTGCAACAAGGGGATCCCCTGCAACAAGGAGGGCCACATCAAGCTCCAGGGCCCTTTCAATGGGGATTCTTTCCTCCTCGATTTCTCCCCTCCCCAGGACCTTCACACTCCTACCTATTCTCCTCTCGATTGCCGATAAACTGGACCCCTGGAGCATTGCAGTGTAGAATTCAGCGTAAACCTCGTCACAGTCCTCTATGGCCCTCAGGCCCTTGATTGATATGTCATTCTCGTCGTAGAGTCCCAGTCCAATTATGTATAGCATCTTAACCCTCCCTAATCAGTATCAGAAACCATTAATAACGGTATATATGCACGTGACCAATATAATAAGTGACTCAAGATAGGGGAAGTTTCAATCATGAAGGGCTTGAAGGTTCCAAAGAGGATGGCGAATGATATCATAAAGATGCTTGTTGCTGGGTCACTGCTGAACAGGGACTACCGTATAAGCCGGGACCATGAGCACGTTTACATACCCCTCAGGGAGGACGTCAGGATCCCTGAGATCGATGGTGCTGAAATTGTTGATCGGGAATTTAAGGAGAGCAAACGCTCCCCTGCAAGGTTCACCGACATACTGAAATCAAAAATCCCTGAAGACGCCCTTGCATCAATCAGGAGGTCATTTGACATAATAGGAGATACTGTGATACTTGAGATACCGGAGGAGCTTCAGGATTACCGTTTCATCATTGGTGAAGCCGCCCTTGAATTCACAGGCAGAAAGGCTGTCTACATGAAGAGGAGTGGTGTGAAGGGAGTTACCAGGACCAGAGAACTTGAACTGATTGCAGGGTCAGCGCTGTCAGAGACCATACATCAGGAGTATGGAAGCCGGATAAAGGTGGATATAAAGGACGTGTACTTCAGCCCCAGACTTGCAAATGAGAGGGAAACTGTAGCGGCTCAGGTGAAGGATGGTGAGGTTGTCCTTGACATGTTCGCCGGGGCTGGACCCTTCGCCATTGCAGTTGCAAGGCATGGAAGGGCTTCACGCGTCTACGCCGTTGACATAAATCCTGCGGCTGTGAGGTACATAGAGGAGAATGCCAGATTGAACCATGCAGAGGATGTTATAGTTGCAGTTGAAGGTGATGTTAGGGAGTTTCTCAGGGACAGGGAGTGCTTCGCTGACCATATTATAATGAACCTCCCTGGAAGTGCCTGCGAATTTCTTGATGATGCCATCAGGGCCTTGCGGGACGGTGGAGTGATACACTACTATGAATTTGCAAGGGACTTCAAAACGCCTGTGAACCGTTTGAAGGAGGCTGCGAAGCCCTTCCATGTTGATGTCCTTGATATGCGGAGGGTTAAATCAAGGAGCCCCGGGGTCTGGCATATGGGCATCGACGCAAGAATAAGGAAAACTCCCTCTTCAGATACAGAAAAAAATGAAAAGGGTATAACTCCCTGATATAAAAAAGGGGTTTATTCTATGATTTCAGAGTCTAGAGGGGGTCAAGGATACCCTTCTCAGTTATAATACCTGATATGAGGTCCGATGGTACGATATCAAATGCAGGGTTAATGGCCTCTGTATCCTGCGGCGCTATCCTGCATCCACCATAATATAGAACCTCTGCAGGATCCCGCTCCTCGATTTCGATGTCATAGATGGAGTTTTCCGTGTCAAATGTGCTCATGGGTGCTGCAACATAGAAGGGGACATTGAAACGTTTTGCTGCCAGGGCAACCATGAGGGAGCCTATCTTATTTGCCACGCCCCCCTCTGCGATACGGTCGGCGCCTATTATCACCTTATCGATCATGCCAGTCTGCATCAGGTAGCCTGCTGCAACATCCGTTATCAGCTTAACGGGTATGCCCTCCTGCTGCATCTCCCAGACACTGAGCCTTGCACCCTGGCCGACTGGCCTTGTTTCATCACATATGACTGTTAACCTTTTCCCATCATCCCATGCGGCCCTTATAACCCCAAGGGCTGTTCCGTAGTCAACGCAGGCAAGGGCCCCTGCATTGCAGTGGGTTAAAACCGTGTCACCATCCTCTATGAGCCCAGCGCCGTGTCTTCCTATTGCCCTGTTGGTCTCCATGTCCTCCATGTACATTGTGATGGCCTCATCCAGGGGAGATTCTGATTTCATCACACGGTCAACGGCCCAGAACAGGTTCACTGCTGTTGGTCTAGATGCCTTTATTTCCTCTGCTGCCACCTCAACATCCTCACCGGCGAGTTCCGCCATTGCAACCCCGAATGCTGCTGTAACCCCTATTGCCGGTGCACCCCTGACAACCATGTTCTTTATGGCATATATAACGTCCCTGTAGTCCCTGCAGCGGAAGTACTCGAGGGAGTCAGGTAGCTTGCGCTGGTCGATGAGGACCAGCTCTCCATCCTTCCATTCAATGGTCTTCATGTTCATCTATCCATGGTCAGTAGTGGCTTGCTGGTGTCATGTCAAGGTGTTTATCAGCTTCTTTCTTCCCGGGGATTCCGTAGGCGTCTGCCCTGCACTGTGTACATGCCCTGAACACTGGTATTATCTTTTCAACTTCGTTGCGGACCCTCTCGATCTGTTCACATGTTGGTCTCGGGTAGTCCTTCATCTCGCCCATGGGGATGAGTGGTATTATGTTCATGAGGGACGCTCCCCTCTTTTTAACCTCCCTTGCAATGTCAACTATGTGTTCATCGTTGAGTCCGGGTATGAGGACGCTGTTGACCTTTACAATTATCCCCCTCTCAGCGAGCTTCTCAATACCCTCCAGCTGGTTCCTTGAGAGAACTTCAAATGCCTCCCTTCCATGGTAGACCTTATCCTTGTAGACGACGAAGGAGTATATCTTCTCCCCTATCTCGGGGTCCACTGCGTTCACGGTGACGGTGACGGTGTTAATCCCAAGTTCTGCGAGTTCATCTGCCCTGTCCGGTAGGAGAAGTCCGTTGGTGCTCATACATTTAAGGAGGTCCGGGAATTTCTTGCTGGCCTTTTTGAAGAACTCGAATGTCTCCTCATTGGCCAGAGCGTCTCCTGGACCGGCCACACCAATTACACTTATTGGCATCTCCTCCTTAACCTTTTCCACGTGTTTTATGGCATCATCAGCTGTCATGAGCCTTCCTGTAACCCCAGGCCGTCTTTCACATTCATTTATGTCCCTGGTGCAGAATTTACAGTGAATGTTGCAGCGGGGTGCTATTGGAACATGTACCCTTCCAACCCTGTCATGCAGTTTCTCGTTAAAGCATGGGTGGGCCTTTGTTATGTGTGCAAATCTTGTCTGTCTCTGATCTGGCATTTCTTCACCTCATCCCGTCAATTATCTCCTTCGCCTTCAGGACCCATTCATCCCTGAGTACCTCATCGGTGCATACGAGGGCTATCAGGTTGTCCTCAGATAGATCCCTTATAACCCGGAATCCCTCGGGTATTATCCTGAAGATTGCATCGTATACCCTCTTCTTGAGGTTGAGTGAGGGGTCATGGACCGTCATTCCTGTGATACCCGAGACCGGGTCCTCAATTATCACCTCAAACCTCGAGGGCTGGCGGACCCTGCCCCTTCCCTGTGTTTCCCATAACCTTTCAAGTAGCTGTGGGAGGTAGGTCTCATCCTTTATCCTTAGATGAATGGAACCCGTGGCCTTATCAACCTCCATTTCAGCCATATCCTCAAGGTGAATGGGTTCGGATGTTTTCTGTGTCTTAACAGCTATTATGAAAACCGGTTCCCTTGGATCAACCCATATCCTCAGGTCATCTATGGCCCTTGAAAGCTGCAGGTCCTGGAGAACCTGCCTGGTGATTATGTCGTACACCGCTGCCCCGCGGGGGTCATAGCATTCTATCTGTATCCCCATATTAACCCTCACCGGCCTTCTTCATCCCTGAAACAAGGAGCGCCGCTCCCACTGCACCGATGTGCTGTGAGTATGGGGGCACTATGACATCTATACCTCCAAGGATGTCGCTGACTGCCTTGACAAGGCCCTCTATAAGTGATGTTCCTCCAACCTGTATGAGGGGCTCCCTGACATCTATTTCCTGAAGCTGTTGCTCGTAGACCTGTTCAGCCACAGAGTGACATGCTGCCGCTGCTGCATCCTCGCGGGAGGTCCCTGCTGCCAGGGCTGTGACAAGGTCCTGTATACCGAAGACTATGCAGTAGCTGTTCAGAAGGGCCTTCCTGTAAGTGCCCTTGAGGGCGAGGCTTCCGAGCTCATCTATCTCCACGCCGAGTCTCCTGGCGGTTATCTCAAGGAAACGGCCGGAGGCACCGGCACAGATACCCCCCATGGTGAAGTTGTCTGGTATGCCATCGTTGACCGTGATGACCTTGTTGTCCATACCACCTATGTCCAGCACCGTTGCCTCTCCCTTCTGGTGGTCTGCCAGGAACACCGCACCCTTGGAGTTGACGCTCAGCTCCTCCTGGATTAGGTCCGCCCCGTAGTGCTTCCCTATTGTGAGTCTACCGTATCCTGTGACACCCATTCCATCAATATCCTCAAGTTTGTAGCCGGTCCCTGAGAGTGCCTCCTCTATGCCCTTCTCTGCTGAACCTATGACATCGGTTGTTGGCAGCCACCCGGTACCTATGACCTCATTATCCTCCATGAGTACAACCTTGGTTGTTGTTGATCCTGAGTCGATACCCAGGGTGAGGCCCTCCTGTTTCTCCCTTGCCAGTATGCTCTTCCTTGCGACTATGGTGGCCAGGGCCTCCATACGTATGAACAGTTCATCTGCCTTGGTCCTCTCTGTGAATGAGTAGGTTACCACTGGCAGTCTGGTGTTCTGCTGGATGAACCTCCTGAGCTCATTCCTTACAAGGGCGCCCTCGGCACATCTGAAGCAAGTTGCTATGAAGACTGCGTCGGCATCTGTTTTACCCTCCACTAGGGACATTGCCCTGGCTATCATCAGTTTTATGCTTGAGCTGGCACAGTTGAACCCGAACTTTTCATAGGCCTCATCTATGTAGTCGAGGTCAGCCTCGGGGATCACTATCTCCGCCCCGAAGGTTTCGGCGGCCTTTTCAATTTCCTTCTGAACACCGCTGTAGTCGGTTCCGCATGAAATCTGGGCTATTTTAACCATTTTGAGCCTCCAGTTCATCTAAGAAATTATTTATCTTATTGACAACATCTATTGTCTCCTCACGTGTGCGGGGATATTTAAGTTCAAGGGTTGGTATGCCCCTCTTCCTGAGCTGGAAGACGCAGAGTTCGTTGGTTCTTGCGCAGCCTATGCACCCGAAGCCGAAGGGTGCCTCCTCCATTATTATGGCTGCATCTGCCTCCTCTATGAGCGGGCCGAAGATTGACATCCTCCCCCTGACACCTGATGGAACCTCTATTGCAGCGTACTTCAGTCCCCTGATTGGGTCCTCTTCGGTTATATTGAAGGGAGGTGAGTCTATTTCAGGGTCTGTGACCTTCTTTTTTATTTCCTTCTGGATTACCAGTGGCTCATGTCCCCTTCTCTCAACAAGATCCGCCAGTATCAGTGAGTTTGGTGGAAATATGGCTATCTTCAATAGAATTCCCCCTTATCTGTGTCCTGGGGTCTTCTGGCTATCTCAACCATGTCTGTGAAGAGTCCCTTTGTCGCGTCAACGATGCCCACAGCACATATGACCTCGCCCTCTTCCTTGAGGGGTACGACAACGACGGGAATCCCCCGGTAGGGTCCCCTGTCAGGTGTTTCCCTGGCTATTTCCCCTGATTCCAGGACCTTCTCAAGTACGGGTCCTGTGTAGTTATCATCCACCACCTTTCCGTCCTCTATTCTGAGGCCGGGTGATTCCCTGCTCCTTATTGTTAGGGGCAGGCGACTTACAAGTTCATGTATGCAGATGCCAAGTTCCCTCAGTTCCTCTCCAGTTGATGATGATGTTATTTTCATTTTAACCAGCCTATGTTTTCTGTTTTGATTTTTGAGCTTTTTCAGCTATCCTGCGGAATTCATCTACAGGGATCTTCTCCTTTATTTCGGGTGCGACCTCCTGCGGGTTTTCAAGGGCCTCACATACGTAGCCCAGGAGTTTGAATTCCTTCTCAAGCTGATGGTATCCCTCCCGGGCGGCCCCCCTGTGTCCTCTGCATCTCCGGGGGTCTCCCGGTGGAAAGCCCCTCTCCTTCGTGAATATGTTGGGGGGGTCAAGGCTCCTTATCCTTTTTACGGCCTCCATCACCACGTCCTCATCTCCATGGATAAGTGCTCCATAGCATGTTGACTTTATTGTGAGGGGAAGGCCAAGGAGGTGGAGTTTCTGGACAAGTTCCGATGAACTCAGCCTCGCCGATGGGCCCAGTATTATCATCCTGGTTGCCTTTTCACCCTCTTTTTCTTTCCCGGACATATACGGTATCCCCCTCTTTCAGTTTTTCAACATTCTCAATTCCACCTGTGATTTTACCTATCATGTTGGTGCCATTGAATGGTTCCCCTGTGGGGCCATATTCATCGTTGTCTTCGAGTCTGACACCCACCATGCCTATGTGGCGCCGTGACATGTTGGTTATGCCTATGTTACCCTTCTTAACGCATCTCTCAGGTGTATTTTCAGGTATGAGGCCCTTTGCCAGTGATTTATCGCCCTCAAACATGACCACCTTCATTCCAGGGAAGGCGAAGTGTACCTTGAGGGATCCTATCGGTGTGTCGATGAGACCTGTGAGCCTGCGGAAGTACCATGAGGATCTGGGGGCAGCCGGATCAAGTTCTATCTCAAGAATCTTATCCGGATCAATGCCAAGGGTCCTGACCTTTCCCTCCCTCAGGATGTCCATGGTGTAGGGTGGGTCCTGGACCACCACAATGGCATCATCGTCCATTATACCCTCACGTATCTGTTCTATACCGTATTCCCTGAGGTAATCCTCAGCCTCCTTCTGGGTCATGGCCACGGTCATTATCCTTCCGGGTTCGCATTCCACTGTTATCTGGTCGCCCTCGCCTGCTATGTCAACCAGTTCCATGCCCTCTGTGACATGGCCTATGAGGTTATGGGATGGGGTTGAAACCCTATCCTCCCTGTAGATGTAGACCCTTCCAGAGCCCCTTCCCGTGTTTCTGAGTGTCACTGCTCCACGGTTTCTCTTGTCGATTTTTTCGGGGTCTTTTTTTATCCCCTGGAGTGAGTAAAAGCCTATGAATGAATTTGCCTCGTAGTCAACCCTGAGTTTCCCGTCCTCCACCATGGAGAAGAAATGTTCCACTGACTGTGGTGATTCAGGGGAGGGTTTAACCTTCACGTAGGTGAAGAGCTGGTTTCCATCCTCAAGTTCCGTGTTGAGGTCTGTTACAGCGGCGCTCTCAACTATGCTCTTCCTCTCAACAACGGGTTCAACCGATTTAACCACGTCATCCTGGGTTAACCTCTCAACTGTCCTTTTTCCCCCGGTTATCCTTGCAAATACTCCTCTGTTCTCCCTTGGGACACCGTATACTGCTGAATGGGGTTCCTTTGATATTATTATATGTGTTGAATCCGGGCTGAATCCTGAGAGGCTCATTATAACCTCATCTTCATCGTAGGTGAATTCGTCCCTTGAGGGTTCCAGTTCTGTCCTTAGGGGCCCCATTGCGATCTCAGATGGTGTGGTCCACCTGATGCGCATGTTTTCAAGCTCAGTGTAGATCCTTCGCCATTCCTCTACTATGCCAGGTGCATCGTCCGGCAGAAGTTCCAGAAGTATGCTGCCTGTCGTTGTCCTGATGCGGTATGTGTCTATCGTCCTCTCAAGTTCCCTTGTACCGCTTATGAGGCACACCAGTGTCCCCTCCACGTAGGGGGCGCCGGTTGCCTCAAGGGCATCCCTCACCGTGGATCCATCCGGAAGTTCTACTTCCTCCCCGTTGACCTTAACAAACATGATTTCTCCCTCATAGACTTTCTTCACTCAACCTGTTTCCCCAAATCAATCTCCACATAATCTTTCACAATCTCTCCTCGGTCACTCCTGTTATTATTTCACTTTTAAGGTCAAAGAGGACCCCCTCATCATCATCAACCCTCAGATAAAGCCTCTGATCGGCTATTATTTCGCCAGCATCTGATGCTGTTATTCCGACGGACTCCAGTAGCTCCACACATTCATTTACATTTTCAGGTGCTGCCGTTAAAACAAAACCTGATCCTGGATACATCTTAAGCCAGCTGTCCCAATCAACGGATCTGTTCCTTGGAATGGATTCCATTTCAATTCTCGCCCCCACATTCGAAGCTTCAAGGAGCATTCCAAGTGTTCCGAGTGTGCCAGGGTTACTTATGTCCTTCCCTGCGGTTACGAGGTGCCTCTCAGCAAGTTCTGCCATGATGTCTATCTGTGCCTGCACATCCTCGGGGCTCTTATGCGTGGTTGTATCCCAGTTCAGTGGAAATGACGGGTGTGGCCTTCCATCAAGGTCTATCCCAACAATTACCCGGTCCCCTGGCCTGGCGTCACAGCTTGTTATGATGGCATCCTCGGATGCTATCCCTGCAATTGAAACATCAAGGGCATCGTAGGGGGTGTCGGGGTGAACGTGACCCCCCACCATTGGAACCCCGAATTTATCTGCACCATCCCTTATGCCCTCCATGACACTGTAACAGGTTTCACTGGAGTTTATTGACAGTACATTGACCATACCCACAGGTTTACCACCCATGGCCGCGATGTCATTAACGTTAACAAGGACGGAACAGTAACCTGCCCAGTAGGGGTCGGCGTCCATCAGGCGGCCCCATATGCCATCTGCGGCCAGTAGAAGAAGTTTCCCGTCCCCGATCCTTATTGCAGATGCGTCGTCACCGTAGCCGAGGTAGGTGTTTCCTGAAACATTGTAGGCATCATTCAGAATAGAAACAATATTCTTTATCGGTCTTTTTCTTGTTACACCCTCAAAATTTTTAAGGGAATGGATGATATCATCTAAATCCAATTCCACACCTCTTTGTATCGTTTAGGTGTATCTCACAGTGTATTCTGCACCTGTATTATCTATAATCTGTAGCAGATCCTTTTTAAAAGTTTCCAAGTCCTCCACTTCAATTGTGTCACTGCCCCTGAATAGCTCCTGTAGATCTCTCACCCACTATATCATCCCATCCTCCCTCAAATTCTATTATGATGGAACCTGAGCATTTGAAACCATTCCTGACAACCCTGTCAATGTCTCCATCTGTGATGCCAATGATCGGAACGTCAAACCTGTAGAGTATGTCTGCTGCCACAAGGGTCGTGTCGTCTCCCACGGTGACAACCAGGTCAGCGTCATGAAGGCTGTAGATGTCCTCTGCTGCGTGGTTGAGGAAGGAGACCCTGAATCTCTCCTTATTATTTTCTCTTAGCTTCACCTTTCTTGGCTTTACATCGGATCGTCTGAGGAGTCCTGTCTTCACCACCGCGTCCCTTAGGTTAACCCTTCCAAGCTTTTCGACGCCGTGTTTCTTTATGCGGCCCCCGATTATATCTGTGATTATGCCGTTCTCTGCAACCAGTGTGACGTCATCTGAGGTTGATGTCCCCACCACTATACCGTTGACAAAGATGTTCTCGTTCTCTGAGACACCCACGAGTCTGCGGTATTCCCTGCTATCGGGTTCCTGTTCGTTGCATGGCTCTCCATGGAATATTTCACGGCATATCTCCTCAGGGTCCACCAGTTCAAGTCCAAGTTCATCTGCAAGCTTTTCTGCGAATGGGAGTACCTCCCTCCTCCAGGGTACAACACTTCCATCGGGCTCTCCAGGTCTTTCTATCTGGACCATGGGCGGTTTCTTCTCCGACCTCTGGAATACCTTGTAGCCGAAGCCGTGGCCGGTTATGCGGGATTTTCCATAGTTCATGAGTACAACAAGGTCATGGCCCTCCTCTGCACAGAGGTCAACCGATTCACTGGGAAGTCTCTTCTCTGAGATGTCTATGATATCCTCAAGGTGGGCGTCGTAGACAGCTGTTCTTCCCATGGTGCCTCCCAGTCTTGCCTTCACATGACCGTATTTTCTAAGGAGTTCTATGAGCTGTGCTGCGTAGCCAGAATCAACAATGTGTGGTCCGTGAACAACCACTCCTATATTCATGAAATCACCTGAAGTTTCAGTTTCTGTGCCTCTTGCGGACTATTCTTGAACCGCATATCTCACATTCCTCAAATTCATAGTCCAGGGGGTACACCCTCCGGCACCCGGTGCATACCCGTCTCCAGCTGTAGGTGTCCCTTATACCTGATGTTAGAACACTCCTGAACCCTATACCCAGGATTTTCAGTGTGTTCTGTATTGTGTAGTCGTCTGTTATCACAGTGACGTCATCCTTCCCCCTCAGGGAAACTGCAAGGCCTATGACCTCCATGTCTGTGGGGGAAAGTCTCATTATGTCTCCTGATTCGCTGATGGCGTCCTCCACCACCTTCATGCTCTCAGGGTCGGGTTCGGTTATTTTGAGTCTACCTTCCCTCAGTGCATCCTCCAGTATCATCATTGACCTGAAATCCCTGATCTCCTCTGTGACCGATCTTACAGTGTAATTTTCCCTTCCCTCTGGCACGTATCCATTTATGAAGGCAGACGCGTCAAGAACCTTCTTCATAAAAACCACATTATCAATATGCATGGGGGTCTCTGTCTTCAGCTTTGAGGGATCACCCTAATAAATGTACCCTGAGATGATGAAGAGGAAAAATGCAATCAGCTGCACTGCCCCAGGAAAGATTCCTGCAAAAATGTGGATGTCTGTTTCCATCCTTAAAGTCTTCAGAGCTGCTGAATGGTAACCGGGCTGACATGAAAAAGTATTACCACAGAATCTAATAAAAGTGTTAAAAACATGTTTTTTGGATTTAAATGGTTTTAAAACCTTTGAACTGGATTATGGCTCCCAGATGCTGATTTAAATAACCTAACGAAAACTTTATAAATAGTGCTGTTAATATATAGTAAACGGGTAGGGTCCAGGACTTTTAAAACTTATTCTGGTCTTTTAAATTGGAATTGAAACCGCCTCCAATCCAATATCAAACCCTACCCAGACCAAATCGTCATAAATTTTTATTACTTTTCTCTCCTTGTCAGAAAGGGGATTATAATCATTTTCGGTAAGCTAAAAACCAGAAGACTTATAAATCACGCCCACATAAATAAATTGTTACATCCATAATTCAGTATTAAGTAGACGGTTGATGAATATGAAAAGTCAGAGTATGGAGGAGCACAGGGCCTCAGCTCCAGAGGATATCAGCTGCGGTGTCATCACCCTCAGTGATTCAAAGTACCGGGAGTTCCAGGAGACCGGTGAAATACCCGAAAGTGACACATCTGGCAGACTCCTTGTTGATGCACTCTCCCATGATTACAGTGTTTCAGAATACACTGTGATACCCGACGATGGTGAGAAGCTCATCTCTACAATTCATGACATGATCGATGAAGGGGTATCAGTCATATTCACCACAGGCGGCACCGGCATCGGGAGCCGTGATATAACCGTTGAGACACTCAGGGGGATCTTTGAAAAGGAACTTGATGGTTTCGGTGAGATATTCAGGTATCTCTCATTCAAGGAGCTTGGAGCCGGGGCAATACTCAGCAGGGCAACTGCAGGCGTTTACCGGGGGACCCTCATATTTGCACTGCCGGGATCGCCCAACGCGGTTAAGCTTGGAATCGAAATTGTGGTCCCGGAGATCGGTCACCTTGTGAAGCACCTGCGGGAATAGTGAAAAAAATAATAAGAGAATGTTCAGGAATGGTTGAAGTCAGATACCGAAAGGAGGGGTATGAGGGTTATGCCCTCCCTTTTAAATTCGTCTACAGCCCCTTCCTCACGGTCAACAATAACAAATGCCTTCTCAACGATCCCACCGTTCTCCTGAATTGCCCTAACAGCCTTAAGAAGAGACCCGCCAGTCGTTGTAACGTCCTCAACCACGGCAACCCTGTCACCTTTCTGCAGATCCCCCTCAATGAGTTTTGATGTTCCGTATCCCTTTTTCTCCTTTCTTATCATCAGGAGCGGTTTTCTGGAGTAGAGTGACACCGCAGTGGCTATTGGGACCGCTCCAAGGGCAGGACCTGCTATCCTGTCCACTTCACCGGCCGCATCGGCTATTAACCTCGCTATAACGTCAAGGACAGCCGGCTCCGTTACCGCCCTCTTTATATCAACGTAGTAATCGCTTTCCCTGCCTGATGAGAGGATGAATTTACCCCTCTGAACGACATCCATTTCAGACAGAAGTTCTATAAGCTCCCTTCTGAGTTCCTCTGTATTTTTGACCTGCATATCTTACAGACTCCCAGCTCTGGAACGTAGCAATCTGAACATACCTGTGCCCCGCAAAGTCTACACGTGTGAAGAAAACCTGCACGCCCGCAGATGCTGCAGATTCCCCTGAGCTCCAATCTCTTCACCGGCCCCTGGGGTCTATTCTTCAGGGCCTTTGAGGAGTATCTTGTCACCTATCTTCTTGACCATTTCATAGGGGACTATTGTTTCACCCTTTGATAGGCCAAGGCCCTCTGATATTCCGCCCTTCCCAAGAACAAGTGATTCTATTGCCTGGGATTCTATGTCGACTTCCACGTCCTTTACCTTCCCTATGACCTTTGCAGAGCTGTCAAGAACCTCTTTGCCAACCATTTCCTCAACTATTCTCATAATACCACCATTTAATCACTGTATTTATTATTGGTCCTATTGGTATTTATAATTTTAAATGCAGTTCACCGAAAGACTTTTATATTATGATATCCATTAAGTTGTTTTTCTTACAAAAATATATTTTATTTTTGGAGGCATAAAACCCATGAGAAAGGCCCTGGAAATATTCTGGAAGGATATGAAGACCGTTAAAAACAGTCCAGTTGTACTCTTCGTCATCGCAGTTATAATCTGCATCCCGGCGCTCTACGCCGTATTCAACATCCAGGCGACCCTTGATCCATACTCAAGGACCTCCAGTATAGAGGTTGCTGTTGTCAATGAGGACATGGGAGCGGATTTCAATGGCACACACCTGAACGTGGGTGCAGAATTTGTCAGTGAACTCAGGAAGAACAGGAACTTCGACTGGCAGTTCGTTGACCGATCCGATGCAATGGACGGCCTGAGGAAGGGAAAATACTACGCCGTTCTCATAATACCTGGAAACTTCAGCTCCGACCTCCTCTCAATAAAGAACGGGACCCCCAGACAGGCAAGTATAAAGTACATGGTGAATGACAAGTTAAACCCTGTTGCGCCAAGGATAACAAACGCTGGGGCAGATGCCCTCCAGGCAAAGATAAACAGTGAAGTCGTTAAAACAATTGATGGAATAGTATTCGGTAAGATAAGCGAAGCGGGTGAACTTGCAAGGGCAAACAGGGACGATATACTGAGGACAAAGAGATTCGTCAATGAGCTTAATGGAAATCTCGGTAAAATCGATGAAACACTCAGCACCGCCAACTCAGACCTGGAAAAGGGACAGAATCTGTGGTCCTCACTTAAGACAGATCTACCAGAAATCAGGGACAACGCCAACTTTGTGAAGGAGAAATACAGCCTCCTTGAAAGTTACATCGGGAAAGACCCTGCAAAGGCCCTTTCAACGGTCCAGAGCATGGAGTCACACCTATCAGAGGCAATAACCTCAATGAAATATCTCCGGGCGGTTCTTGCCAGCCTTTACTCCGCCACAGGAGACCCGAAACTGAAAACAGCCATTGACCAGATTGATACAAATATAGAGAAGGCCAGTTCAGTTCTCGGGATACTGCAGACAATTGAATCTGATCTCAAAACAAAGGGTACCACTGACAGGATTGTGAAGCTTAAGGCCTCCATCGACAGGATGGACAGCGCCCTCAACAAACTCATGGACAGCAGGGACGAGATAGACGCTGCAATGCAGGATGCTTCAGCGAAGCTAGGTATTGCAAACGCCAGATGGCCGACCATGAGGTCAGCCATCCAGGATGCCAGCAGAAAGCTGAACATGATCAGCGATGATGACCTCAACAGCCTCGTTAAGCTGGCTGACATTGATCCCTCCGCTGTGAGGGAGTACTTCAGGAGCCCTGTGAGGATGGAGAAAGAGCACATCTATCCCGTGAAGAACTATGGATCTGCACTGGCACCATTTTACATACCCATATCCCTGTGGATAGGCGGTATAATCGCAGTTGCAATGATAAGCATGAGGGTGAAGTACGGTGACTACAGTAGCATCCAGGTCTACTTCGGCAGGATGGGCCTCTTCATAATAATAGCAGTATTCCAGGCCCTCGTTGTTGTTGCTGGTGCAATGTTTCTGAGGGTGCAGACCACGGGAAGCATGCTACTGCTGCTCACATCCATCTATGTGAGCGTATGCTCCATGCTCATAATATATTCACTGACCTCTGCCCTGGGAAACGCCGGTAAGGCCCTATCAATAATAATTCTTGTACTCCAGATTACCGGTACCGGCGGTATATTCCCTGTGGAACTGCTACCCCCATTTTTCCAGGCGATACATCCCTACCTCCCCCTCACCTACGCTGTTGGCGCCCTGAGGGAGGTTGTTGGTGGTGTGATCTGGAGCATCTACTGGACGAACATTGCAGTTCTCAGCCTCTTCCCTGTGGCAACCTTCATTATCACGGTTCTCGTCAAGGAGAAGATGGATAAGAGAGCTCACTGGATGGAAAGCAAGCTGGAAGAAAGCGGTCTTTTCTGATAAACCCTGATTTTTTTATTTTTATTTTTTTAGTCCCAAACATCAGCTGATTCTCTACCACTCTGAAGTCATGCAACAAAACAGACCACACATAAAAACTAACATGGCCCTTCACAGAGGCCTGATTTTTAAACAAAAATTTCAGGGCTGTGGATTCTCATGCTTTGTTGTTTAACCTGAGATCCTGGTGAAAAAAATTAAAGGATTAGATGGAGAAGATCCCTCTTAAAGACCAAGTTCATCCTCTTCCATCCTTTTCTCCTCTTCCTCCCACCTGAGTTCTTCCATTATCTGTTCTTCCTCATCTTCACCGCCCCGGTTCCAGTTCACCAGGCCGTAGATAACGCAGAAGACTGTTATCAGGATGCAGAGGATATATGCGCCCCATACCCATGGGTCAGGTATTCCAAGTACCATGCTTGACCTCCACTAAACTCCGTTAAAACATTTCTGGATGTGCTCATCAGAGGGTGGTTCCGTAAGAAGGCTGACAGCCACCATGAAGATGGCTGAGACCGGCACACCCACCAGTATCGGGTCCACCACCGGCCATGGCATCGATGCTATAACCGGGCCCCCGAAGAGTGCCTTGGCGATTCCAAGGGCCTCCGCAGTCTTCTTGTATTCGAAAAGTAGCCAGAACAGACTTACAATGGCTCCTGAAACCATCCCGGCTATCGCACCCTGCCTTGTGGCCCTCTTCCAGAATATGGCTGCAACATAGACCGAAAGGAAGGATGCTGCACATATCCCGAAGAAAAGGGCTGTTCCCTGTGCAACTATGCTTCCTGGTAGCAGGTAGCCGAGGACCACCGCTATAAGTACCGCTATTATTATGCCTCCCCTTGTGATGAGGACGGATCTATCACCCTTCCTCCTTCTTACTGTCTCATAGACGTCCCTACCTATGGCAGTCCCCTGGACATGGAACTGGGCACTGAGTGTTGACATGGCTGCTGAGAGCAGCGTCAGCATGAAGATGTACGAGAACCACTCGGGCATGGCAGACTTTATGAAGAAAGGTATTATCTTATCTGCGTTTCCACCAGCAGCCTGCACCGCTATCATGCCCATCTTCCTGAAGAAGTAGACATTCGAAAGTGCCCCAACGACGTAGGCGCTCCAGGTCATCACGAATATGAAGAGTGCACCTATTAGAACACCTCTGTTGAGCTCCCTGTTGGATTTCACGGTCATGAACCTCACTATGAGCTGGGGCTGTGCAAGGACACCCACACCAACACCAAGGATTATTGTTGAGAGGAGCGTCCACCAGTAGGGGCTACCATATAAAGGCATGCTGGTCCAGCCAGTTGCCCCTATTGCCCTGGCCTTGGCGGGTATGAGGTGTGAAATGTTTGTGAGTGCCTGATGAGCGTCCACAACTCCGCCAAGAAGGTAGTAGGTCGATACAACAAGGAATATCATTCCAAGGAACATTATGGTGCCCTGAAGGGCGTCGGTGTACATAACACCCCTTATACCTCCAAGAACAACATAAACAGCCACTATGACAGCCATCAGTATCAGGGCGATGCTGAAGTCCAGGCCAAGGGTTGTTTCAATGAACCTTGCAGCACCTATCAGGACAACGGATGCATACAGGGGCATTCCAAGAAAGATTATGGCCCCACCAAAGTACTGAAGGAATCTGCTGTTAAATCTCCTCCCCAGGAATTCCGGGAATGTGAGGGCCGACATGTTGTGGCCCATCTTCATTGTGCGCTTACCAAAAAACACGAATGCAATGAATATACCTACAAGTATGTTGAGAAACACGAGCCAGAGTATACCCATCCCGAAGACACCTGCCATTCCACCGAAGCCGACGATGGCCGCCGTACTTATGAAGGTGGCTCCATAGCTCATGGCCATGATGTAGGGGTGGGTCCTTCTACCGGCCACCATGTAGTCCTCTGAGGTCTCCGTCCTTCTCCATGCCACGTATCCAACGTAGCCCACAAGAAGGAAGTAGATGAGAACGACGATACCGAGTACTAAAAGATCCATTCAACATCCTCCTTTAAATCCATCAAATTATAATTAATGATAATGACAGTTAACATATAAGTCTTTAGAGACAGAAAAAACAAGAAAGCTCATCGAAGGAGATCGAAATGATATGGAACCCTGAAGCCGAATGTATGAGTCAGGAAGAAAAACAGGAATTACAGCTCAGGAGGCTCCAGAATACAGTCAAAAGAGCCTACGAAAACGTGCCCTACTACAATAAGCGTCTGAGAGATGCAGGAGTATTCCCCGAGGATATAGAAACCCTTGATGACATAGAGAAGCTACCATTCACCACAAAGAATGACCTCAGGGAGGCCTACCCCTTCGGTATGTTCGCGGTACCCGACGAGGAGATAGTGGAGGTGCATACATCATCAGGGACAACAGGTAAACCCGTTGTATCAGGTTACACCAGCAGGGACCTTGAAATATGGTCTGAGGTGATGGCAAGGGCCCTGACAATGGGCATGGCCACCAGGAAGGACCGCATACAGAACTGCTACGGCTACGGACTCTTCACAGGAGGTCTGGGTGTGCACTACGGTGCCCAGAAAATCGGGGCCACGGTGATCCCCATCTCAGCAGGTAACACGAAGCGCCAGATTGAGATAATGCAGGACTTTGGCACCACAGTGATAACATGCACACCATCCTATGCACTCTACCTTGCAGAGGTCCTTGAGAAGGAGGGTGTGGATATCGGTGAACTGAACCTGAAATCAGGGATATTCGGTGCAGAGATGTGGACCGAGGAGATGAGGGAAACCATAGAGGCGAGGCTGGGCCTCACAGCCCTTAACATCTACGGCCTGACAGAGATAATAGGTCCCGGAGTCGCGATGGAGTGCACAGAGAAGAACGGACTCCACATTGCAGAGGACCACTTCTACCCCGAGATAATAGACCCCAAAACCGGGGAGAAACTCCCCAATGGAACAAAGGGGGAACTCGTCCTTACAACACTCACGAGGGAGGGCATGCCAGTCCTTAGGTTCAGAACCAAGGATATAACAGCCCTCAGAGATGGTGAATGTGGATGCGGCCGCACCCTTGTAAGGATGGACAGGATAACAGGTAGAAGCGACGATATGCTCAAGATCCGTGGCGTTATAGTGTTCCCATCACAGATAGAGAGGGCCCTCCTCAAGATAAAGGGACTGGAACCCCACTACCAGATAGTTGTAACAAGGCCAGAGTTCCTTGATGAACTTGAGGTCCAGGTGGAGGCATCCCCCGAGCTCTTCTCAGATGAGGTTAAACACGTTGAAGAGGCCAAGAGGATGATAGAGAAGCATATACACAGTGAGATAGGCCTCAGGGTTAACGTGACACTTGTGGAGCCCGGAAGTCTTCCCAGGAGTGAGGGTAAGGCCATCAGGGTCATAGATAAGAGGAAATTCGACTGAAGACCCGAGAAAGGGTTAATGGATTGAATGAAGGCTAAGAGGTGTTTTGAATGAAACTGAAACAGATATCTGTATTCCTTGAAAACAGAAAGGGAAGATTGAAGAATGCCATCCACGCCCTCTCAGAGGCAGGCATCAACATCAGGGCACTTTCAATTGCAGACACATCCGAGTTCGGAATACTCAGGATGATAGTCTCCGACCCTGAACTGGCCAGGAGGGCCCTTGAGGAGAGAAACTTCGTTGTGAGGGTCAACGATGTGATAGCCGTGGAGGTCCCGGATGAACCAGGCGGCCTTGATGGAATACTTGGAGTCCTCACAGACCATGACATAAATGTTGAATACATCTATGCCTTCGTTGAGAAGAAGGGTGAAAAGGCCGTTGTGGTCATAAGGACAGAGGATGTGGATGAGGGCATAAGGGCCCTTGAGGATGCAGGTATACCCGTCCTGTCCTCGGATGACATCCTCATCCTCTAAAACCCCTCTCAGAAGCATCAGACACTGACACTCATTCTAACAGCATCTCAGGACTCAGCTGCAGCCCCGAATCCATCCCTGAATGCCCTCAGATTCACATCAATCAGTCTGGATGGCAGGTTATCCCTCATGGAACTGATCAGTGACTCCGATTCGAGAGGGAATCCCGGGGTGGCTGCTGCAGCTCCAAGCATCACCATGTTGAGGGAGAGTATGTGACCTGCCTTCAGGGCAATTTCCTCTGCATTGAATCCCCTGACACTCCCTGCCCTCTCCTCAAGGGTTGACATGATCTCATCAAGTGGCGGGTAGGGGTGCGGGCTCCTCATGAGGTTGAAGGGTGGTATCACTGACGTGTTCAGGATGACCTCTGATTCTTCAGACATCTTTGGAAGGGCCCTGATGGCCTCAAGTGGTTCGAAGGCCAGCACAAGATCGGCTTCTCCATCGGGGATGATGGATCCATGGACTTCACCAATCCTTATCTCAGTTGAGACCGACCCTCCCCTCTGGGCCATCCCGTGTATTTCACTCATAACGACGTTGATGTCCTTTTTCATTGCAGCCTCGCCGATTATGACCGAGGTCTTTATTATGCCCTGGCCGCCCACGCCACAGACGTAAATATTGTAGTTCATCCTTTTCCCTCCGGTTTTATTGCTCCTGCGGGACATATCTGGAGGCATACACTGCATCCCCTGCACTTTAGAGGGTCTATGAACACCTCCCCCTCACGGGTCACCATCGCAGGGCAGGCAAGGTCCCTGATGCATTCCAGACAGAGATCACATTTCTCCCCATCAACAGCCATTGGCCTCCCCCGGACCGCTCCAGAGGAGAGCATGCACGGATACTTTGAGATCACCACAGCCACGGATTCATGTTCCAGGGCCCGTTTAACTGTTTCTGATGTTCTTTTTATGTTCATGGGGTTCACCGTCTCCACAAATTCAACTCCAGAGGCCCTCACTATTTCCTCAATGGAGATCTCAGGGGCCTCATCACCCATCCCATCTACAGGCAGGCCCGGGTGTGGCTGACCACCCGTCATGGCCGTTGTCCTGTTATCGAGGACAACCAGCACAAATCTCTGCTTGTTGTGCACAGCATTTATGAGTGGGGGTATGCCTGCATGGAAGAATGTGGAGTCACCTATGAAGGAGACTATCCTCTGGGTGGTCGCGGCTGAGAATCCACAGGAGGTTCCTATGCTGGATCCCATGCTCAGGAGGTAATCGGCTGCAGAGTATGGAGGCTCTATTCCAAGGGTGTAACAACCTATATCTGTCGGGAATATTATCTCATCCCCTGAGAGTTCCAGTTCATCAGCAGCCCTCCTCACGGCGTAATAGACAGCCCTGTGCGGACATCCCGGACAGAGTGAAGGAGGTCTTTCAGGTATATCCGGGACATCACATTCCCTTTCAACTGATGGTGCGCCTGTAAGCCCTGATATTGCTTTTCTGAGTATGTCCTCATTGTACTCGTATATCTCAGGGAGTGTGCCATCAAGTTTTCCATGGACATCAAGGTCCAGGCGGGCGGATCCCGCTACTGCAAGGACCTCCCTCTCCATTATGGGGTCAACCTCCTCAACAACCAGAACACGTTTAAGGCCTGAGAGGAACTCCTCCACGAGTCCTGCAGGGAATGGATACGTGAATCCAAGTTTGAGTACTGGTAATTCAAGACCAAGGGATTCAAGAGCATCGTATACATAGTTGAAGGCCCCGCCTGAGGCCACTACCCCGAGTTCTGAATCACTGCCCCCATTGAATACTCTGTTGAGTTCTGATTCATCTGCACGTATCCTCAGTTCCTTCATCTTATCAACAAGTTTCCTGTGCATCACCCTCGCGGTGGCAGGTACCGGTACAAATCGTTCCGGGTCCTTCCTGAAGAACCCCTCTGAAGGTTCACGCATCCTGCTGCCCACCTCAACCACTCCCCTCATGTGGGATACCCTAGTTGTTGTCCTCAGGAGGACCGGCAGGCCGTAATCCTCTGATAGTTCAAAGGCATGGTTCATGAATTCCAGTACCTCCTGGGGATCTGATGGTTCCAGGAGAGGGAGGCATGCGAGGCGGGCGTAGTGTCTGTTGTCCTGCTCGTTCTGGGAAGAGAACATGGATGGGTCGTCGGCTGTGAGAACCACCATGCCAGCCCTCACACCTGTGTAGGCTGTGCTCATGAAGGAGTCAGAGGCCACGTTAAGGCCGACGTGTTTCATGAAGGTGAATGATCTGACACCTGAGGCAGCTGCAGCTGCAGCAACCTCCAGGGCCACCTTTTCATTCACAGAGAATTCAAAGTACATTCCTGCCCTCTTTGCGATCCCTGAGAGCACATTGCCTATCTCCGATGATGGTGTTCCAGGGTAGGTGCTTGCAACCCCCACCCCTGACTCTATCGCTGCCCTCACAGTAGCCTCGTTTCCAAGTAAGAACAGTTTATCGCCCTCTCTGGCGTTAAGTATATCCTCCAGTTCCATTAAATCACCTTAATGATGGTATAAACCTGATCCCGCCAATCTGAGGAACCCATATGATATTCTTCACAAAATCTCTTTAACTGTTGATGGACTCCGGTGTTTGATTTTATGTTGAGTGCTGAACTGCTGATAACCACTATGAAGATACCACTCAGCAGCACGCGCAGTCCCGGAGCACTTCCAGAATACATATGTCTGTATTGTTTAAAAGATTATCAGTTAAAATCACAAACCTTAATAT
This sequence comes from Methanothermobacter thermautotrophicus str. Delta H, assembly GCF_000008645.1. Taxonomy (NCBI): domain Archaea; kingdom Methanobacteriati; phylum Methanobacteriota; class Methanobacteria; order Methanobacteriales; family Methanobacteriaceae; genus Methanothermobacter; species Methanothermobacter thermautotrophicus. The sequence goes on along the minus strand of NC_000916.1, from coordinate 1,688,261 downwards.
GTGTTGATAAACAATTAAAATTCAGTTCATTCTGAAGTTTTTCATATGAGTCAGCATGGAGATGGAAATGATAAATATTAGGGTTTTAAGATTTGAGCCGGGTGTAGATGAGAAACCACACCTTGAAAGTTATGAAATACCCTCAAAGGAAAAGATGAAGGTCCTTGACGCCCTTCAACTAATAAATAAAATTCACGGAGCCAATATTGCATTCAGAAGCTCCTGCAGGGCAGGGCAGTGCGGTTCATGTGCTGTTAAGATGAATGGAGAAGTTGTGCTGGCATGCCGCGCTGAGGTGGAGGATGGTGCCATCATAGAACCCATCGACCTCCCCGTTATAAAGGACCTCATGGTCGATCGTGGAGAAATAGAGGAGAAGGTAAAGTCAATGCAGTTATACCTCCAGGCATCCTCTGAGGGAATCCAGAGGATCAGACCAGAGGATTACCTGGACTCCAAGAAGCTCAGGGGATGTATTGAATGCTTCTCCTGTATAAGCTCCTGCCCTGTTATAAAGGAGAGTTCAGAGTACGCCGGGCCCTACTTCATGAGGTACCTGTCCAAATTCGCCTTCGACCCCCGTGACACTGGCGACAGGGCACAGGAGGGCGTGGATAAAGGGCTGTACTGCTGTACAACCTGCGGTAAGTGTGCAGAGGTCTGCCCCAAGGAACTCAATGTGCCCGGTGATGCCATTGAAAAACTGAGGGCAATGGCATGCAGGGAGGGTTCCGGGCCCCTCGATGCCCACAGGAGAATCAAAAAACTCATCTCAGAAACAGGAAGATCCGTTGACAGGATAAAGGATGGTTTCATTGAATCAGTCGGCAAAAACCCCGGGTCACGGATAGGTTTCTTCACCGGCTGCCTGGTGGATTACCGGATGCCAGAGGTTGGAATGGCACTCCTCAGGGTTCTCAGGGAGCACGGCTTTGATGTTGACGTCCCGGAGGGACAGGTTTGCTGCGGATCACCCATGATAAGGACCGGGCAGGTCGACATAGTTGAGGACCTTGTTGAGAAGAACAGAAAAGCCCTCAGGGACTATGATACCATAATAACCGTCTGTGCTGGCTGCGGCGCTACCCTGAAAAAGGACTATCCACGCTACGGTGTTAAGCTGAACGTCCTTGATATAAGTGAATTCCTTGCAGACAGAATCGACACCATCAAAATGAAGCCAGTGAATATGAGGGTGACCTACCATGACCCCTGCCACCTCAAACGGGGCCAGGGAGTCGAATTCGAACCGAGGAAGATCCTGAGGAAGATACCGGGCCTCGAATTCGTTGAAATGGAGAAACCTGATCAGTGCTGCGGATCCGGTGGTGGGGTGAAGTCAGGTAAGCCAGAGGTAGCAGAGGCCCTCGGCAGGAAGAAGGCAGATATGATACGTGAACTCGATGTTGACGCTGTTGTAACAATATGCCCCTTCTGTCAGCTCCATATCAGGGACTCCCTTGACCTTGCGGGCCTGGAAAACGTCAGGGTCATGAACATACTTGAACTCCTGGATCTTGCCTATTCCGATTAAAGGGTGGAAAGACATGGAAGCCCTGAAAATGCTGGCAGAAAATATCAGCGTTGTCTTCGTCGAACCTGAAACCCCTGGAAATATCGGGTTCCTGGCAAGGGCAATGAAGAATTTTGGTCTGAGGACCCTGATCCTCATAAACCCCTGTGAACTCGAGGATGAGGCCTACTATCAGGCAATGCATGCAAGGGACATAGTGGAGGGTGCCCTGATTTACCGGGACCTTTCTGAGATGATAGATTCCCTGGAGCCTGACTTCCTTGTGGGGACCACCGGCGTACCTGGTGGCAGTTACAACGTGGACAGGATCCCCCTCAGACCATCACAGCTTGCAGATGCCATCAGGCCCTCCTCAGGGACCTTCATACTATTCGGGCGCGAGGGTGACGGTCTTTCCAATGAGGAGATAGGTCTCTGCGACATGGTTGTGAGTGTACCGACCTCAGAGGAGTATCCAATAATGAATATAACACATGCTGCAGCCATAATATTCTATGAGCTGTTCAGAGATAGGGAATTCAGATGTGAGGGCCTTGAAGAGGCCTCTGCCCTGGAGAAGAGTCTTCTCCTGGAGGAAATGGATGACATACTCTCCCTAATTGACATCCCGGAACATAAGCAGAGGGTGGCCTCGAGGGTGTTCAGGAACATCACCGGAAGGGCCTTCATAACCGCAAGGGAGGCCCACACGCTCAAGGGAGTCCTCAGGAGAATAAAGAACCGGATGAAAGGTTGATGGTGATTCTCTGTGCCCTTCAGTATCCTTGATATCCTTGGGATGGCTGCATTCATCCTCCTCATCATACTCCTACCTGCAATTGTCAGGATGAGGATCTTCTCAGCCATTGAGGGGGCCATAGCCGAGCTCGAGGATATGGAGGGTGATGCCATGAAAATCCTGGCAGAACTTGCAGAGCCTGAGGACCCCAGGACCCTTGAGGATTACCTTGAATTCTTCATAATCCCGCCATCAGATATTGATCCAGCAGGGCTGGCAGATAGGTACCGCAGGCTCCTTGAGATGGGTGATCTGAGGCTCCAGAAACTTGTTGAAAGGTTTCCACCCGCTGCTGACACCGAAAGGAGGGCCTCCATCATCATGTGCATCAGGGTTGCTGCAGGAATGAGGGGGATACTCAAATTCCTCAGGCACAACCTTGAACTTGCAAGGAAAACCGGGAACCTCCAGATCCTTGTGGCACTCCAGATGAACCTTGCGCTGATCATGCGAACCGCCAGGGCCTACATGGACGGCTGCAGGGCCATATCACGCTTCCTTCCCATAGGTGATGGTGCAGGTCCCCTCACTGCAGGGATGCTGATAGAGAACAGGGACCAGAGGGAGCACCTGCATGAAATGGTCTATGTTAAAAAGAGGTTTATGGGGAAGGAAGTTGGTATTCTGAGGCCCAGAGGTCCCGGTTCAAGGCTCGGGATGATGATAAAGGCCATGGAGGAAATCCTTACCCGCGATGAGTTTGATGAGATAATAATGGTTGATGCTGCTGCAAAGCTTGAGGGCGAGAAGACCGGGGCGGTGGCCTGCGGTATGGGTGTGGCCATCGGCGGGTCCGGTGTTGAGAAGTGGTTCATAGAGAACCTGGTGCTGGAACATAGAACCCACTCCATCATAATAAAGATGTCCCCTGAGGAGGCAATGAGTCAGATGCCAGAGGATGTCCTGGGGGGCTGCAGGGTGGCCCTTGAACAGATAAAGGGGATCGTCTCTGAATCTGATGCAGACTCCATCCTCATAGTGGGTGCCGGTAACAGCAGCGGCATCCCTGACTCCGTGGAAAACCCCGATGAAATCAAGGTTAAGAAGGAGGATAATGGCAGAGATTAGAGAGGAGATGTTTTTAATGGCGATACTCAGTGACCGTGACATAAAGAGGTACATCGAGGAGGGCCTCATCACCATAGACCCCCTTGATGACCCTGAAAGGCAGATACAGCCATCATCGGTTGATCTCAGGATAGGTAATGAATTTAAGGGGTTCCGGGTTATAAGGAAACCCTGCATAGACCCCAAGGACCCCTCAGATATAGAGTCCTATATGGAGACATTCCATGTTGAGGACGGGCCCTTCATAATACATCCCGGTGAATTCGCCCTTGCAACAACCCACGAATACATAGCCCTGCCTGAGGACCTTGTTGCCAGGGTTGAGGGTCGTTCATCCATCGGGAGGCTTGGTATAACCATGCATGTCACAGCAGGGTACATAGACCCCGGTTTCCATGGAAGGATAACCCTTGAAATATCCAATATAGGTAAGATGCCAGTTGCACTCTACCCCAGACAGAGGGTGTGCCAGATAGTATTCGAGACAATGACCTCTCCAGCAGAGCGACCCTACGGGCACCCCTCACGTGACAGCAAGTACATCGGCCAGACAAGGCCCCAGACAAGCAGAATAAAGGATGACTATGAGATAAGAAACTCCAGACTGTAGAAGGGAGTGATTAATGTGAACCATGAAAGAACCATGACAGTTGCAAGGAAAAGAGGTTTCCTCTGGTCTTCATTTGAAATTTACTCAGGTGTTGCAGGTTTTGTGGACTACGGTCCACTGGGGGCAACACTCAAGAACAAGATAATGAACCGCTGGCGTGAATTCTATGTTGTGAGGGAGGGTTTTTATGAGATAGAATCCCCCACAATAATGCCTGAGGAGGCCCTCAAGGCATCTGGACACGTTGACCACTTCAATGACCCCATGACCCAGTGCAAGGAATGTATGGATGTCTACCGTGCCGATCACATCATTGAGGACGCCACCGGACGCGACGTTGAGGGTCTTGAGAACCAGGAACTCACAGAGATTATATCAGATGAGGGGATAAGGTGTCCCAGGTGTGGAGGCCACTTAACCCATGTATGGAGCTACAACCTCATGTTTCAGACCCTGATAGGGGCGAGGGGTAAGAAGACAGGTTATTTGAGGCCTGAAACAGCCCAGGGCATATTCATACCCTTCAAGAGGCTCCTGAGATTCTTCAGGAACCGCCTGCCCTTTGGCGTTGTCCAGCTTGGTAAATCCTACCGTAACGAGATATCCCCCAGACAGGGAGTTATAAGGCTCCGTGAATTCACACAGGCAGAGGCAGAGATATTCGTGGACCCTGAACACAAGACACACCCCGACTTTGAGGAGGTTAAGGAGGACATCCTCAGACTGTACCCTGCCGGGAGACAGATGGAGGAATCCGGAACTGTGGATATGACGGCCGCTGAGGCCCTTGAAGCAGGTGTGATTTCAAGTGAAGTCCTTACATACCACCTGTGCCTCGCAAAAAGGTTCCTGATGGATATAGGTATCCCCGAGGATGCCCTGAGGTTCAGGCAGCACCTTCCATCTGAAATGGCGCACTATGCAATTGACTGCTGGGACGTTGAGGCATTTACAGATTCCTACGGCTGGATAGAGATCATAGGGATAGCTGACAGGACCGACTATGATCTCAGGTCCCATAGCCAGCACAGCGGGGAGGACCTCAGGGTTTTCATAGAATATGATGAGCCAAGGAGGATTAGGAAACGTGCCGTGAAGCCAGACATGGGCAAACTTGGCCCAAAATTCCGTAAGGATGCCGCCAGGATAGCCAGTGCCCTCAGTGAGGTTGATGTGGAGGAAATAGAGAAGGCCCTCGATGAAGAGGGAAGGTTCATCCTTGAGGGTGAATTCGAGATACTCCCTGATGATGTAAGTTTTGAGGATGTTGAGGAGGTTGTGACTGGCAGGAAGGTGTATCCCCACGTCATAGAGCCCTCCTTTGGTATTGACCGTATAATCTACACGCTACTCCTGCACTCCCTTGTGGATGATGGGGAGAGGACCTACTTCCGTCTCCCACCCCATGTTGCACCTGTTGAGGTGACTGTCCTTCCGCTGGTGAATCGGGAGGAGATGGTGATGACCGCCCTTGAGATAGAGAGAAACCTCAGAAGGTCAGGTTTTATTGCAGAATTTGATTCATCAGGAACAATAGGAAGAAGATATGCCCGTGCAGATGAGATAGGTGTCCCATTTGCAGTTACGGTGGATCATGAGACCCTTGAGGATGGTACAGTGACCCTTCGAAACCGTGATGACTGCAGTCAGGTACGGGTTAAGATCGAGGAACTGGTCCCCACACTTGAAAAACTCAGAGGATAAATCATTCCTCTGCCGGGACCACCTCATCCACATTAACATCCAGCATTTCACTGTCCAGACCCGTGGAGAGGCTCCAGTGATAATCAAAGAGCTCGTTACCCCACCGCAGGAGTTCATCACCGTGACCCATTATGACCCTTGTACTTGAGGGGTCAGACCCTCCCTCCTGAGGCTCATCGCAAAAAAGGTGTCAGAGACAATATATGATATTTCCTGTTTCTCCTCAAGGATTCCAATCATGAGAAGACCAGAATCCATTGCTTCCTTCAGGTTCATACCGGCCGATTCCCTTATAAACACAGGATAGCTGTCAGGTGTGAGTATGACTTCAGCTGCTCCTCCGATCTCAATGAAACGGCCTATGGCATCTGTGTGCCGGGGCAGGCACACCGAGAGCATTGCCCTGAGGTGGGTGGAGCTATCCAGCATCTCCAGGTAGGTTGCATACGGCTCCTCAAGTTTACCCGGGCTGGCTTCAAGGGTGTATGCGTCCCTGAATACATTTATCTTCATCAGAAATTCCAGGGGTATGACCTCTATTGAATGTTCATTCCAGAAGTCCCTGTGAAGTCTGACTGCATCCAGTGAAGCTATGAACCTCGAAAGGACCGCGCCCATAAGTTTCCCTTTTGAAGTCAATCTGCAGGAATCCTGACTCCTCTCAACCAGCCTTTTTGATTCTAATTCCATTAAGGAATGGGTTATGGTTGAATCTGGAGCCATCATACTCTTCCTGATATCAGAAATGGACCTTTCACCGTCCATCAGTGCAAATATAATCTTTGACCTGACCCGTGAGCCGGCCAGAAATCTGATGTCAGCAAGGAGATTCTGAAAATCACCTTCATCACGTGGTGATAACAGTTTAAATTTCATTCCGGTTCCCTCCAGATCAGCTAGTTCCCTGTTGAAAGCATTATCTTCGTAAGGTTCCTGAGTCCAAGCTTTTCTGATCTTTCACGGTAGTGCTCATAAAGCCGGAGGCCCCACTCAATGGCCCTGGCATCGGTGCTCATGATATCCCTGTTCTGGTCATAAAACCCGTTCCTATCAAAGAGGCCCAGTGACAGGAACTTATCGGTTACTGTGAAGGCAACCCTCAGATCACCTTCAAAACGTCTTACCCTCAGGTTTCTGTTTTTAATGGATGTCCTTAAAAGACTGAAGCTTGCATTTAAAACCATTTCCCTTATAACACCGTCACTCAGAACGAGTTCGATGGGTACACCCTCCTCAAGGAACCCCTCATATATATCGATGAGGTCCCTGTGGGATATGGGTGAAACACCGTATATCTCACTGGAGCCCCCTATAAGTTCCCTGTATGTGTTATGGGGCCTGTATATATCTGCAGGTGATGCCACTATGAGTTCTGAATTGATGAGCCAGTCAATATCCTCAAGGAGTTCCTGAGGGATCCCGCTTATATCATGGTCAAGCCATATATCCTCAAGGCCATTTATAACCCTCACAGAATCAAACAGCTTCAGTGCAGAGAGTCCCATGAGTTTCATCTCAGGGGTGAGGCTGTAACGGTCCCCCCTCAACCTGACTGAACCCTCATCCATAAGCAGCCTTAGGTTACTGTAGAGTGCTGGCAGGCTGACCCTAACATCCCCCCTTATCTCATCAAAGGTTTTCGGTGATTCCAGAAGAGAAGCTATTATCCGGAACCTTGCCGCTGATTTAAGGATGAACTGAAGGTCATCATAAAGATATTCATATACATCAGTGAGTATCTCGCCATGCATGCATACACCACTCCTCTCACTACACTTATATCCTTCAGGGTTAAATATTTTGATAGAATGAAAAGGGAGGAGTTGAACTGATAGACAGTCATATACATGCAGACACTAGACCCATCGAGGATTTTGAGTTGATGGCTGTGAGTGGTGTTGAAGAAGCCATCGCATGTGCCCATGACCCTCTTGAGGCCCTATCAGCAGATGTAATCCTTGCACACCTGAGGAGAGTTCTCATGGTTGAGCCGGGGAGGGCCTCACGTAAAGGCCTCAGACTGCACCTGGCACTGGGGATGCACCCGAGGGCCATACCCCCTGATCATGGGAGGGTCCTTGAAGAACTTCCAGCTCTCCTTAAGGATTCATCTGTTGTTGCTGTGGGTGAAATAGGCCTTGACTCGGGGTCAGAAATTGAAAAAGAGGTCTTCATAGAGCAGATGCAGATGGCAGATGAGCTGGGATTCCCTGTAATTGTGCACACCCCGCGCACCAGAAAGGCCGAGATAACCCCACTGATAGTAGATCTTGTTGGAGAGAACATTGATGAGAGGAGGGCCGTGATTGAGCATGTTAACATGGATGTGCTCCCTCATCTGATTGAAACTGAATGTATCCTTGGCCTCACCGTGCAGCCGGAGAAGCTCACTCCTGCTGAAGCAGTAGAAATTCTCAGGGAATACGGGACCGAAAGATTTGTCATAAACAGTGACATGAGCTCTGCACCATCAGATCCCCTTTCTGTTCCAAGGACAGTTCACCGGATGAGGATGGAGGGCTTCGGGAGAAGAGAGATAAGGAGGGTGTCCCGGGATAACATCAGAGACCTCATCAAAATTAACTAATCCGAAACTCAAAAGACATTAAAAAGCCCCAAACCTTGAAATCACCTTAAGGGCTGCCCTGTGACCTCCCCTGAGACATTCTAATGGCTCATATCCCCTGAGCCATTCTGACATGAAACCCGCTGCAAAGGCATCGCCTGCACCGGTTGTGTCGATGGCTCCAGCATCCTCAACCTTCATCTCCAGGGAATGGTCAGCTGAGAAGAAGGACGCGCCCCCTGGTCCATGGGTTACAACAACATAATCAACACCGACACCCAGTAACCTGGAAATCCCTGATTTACGGGACCCCGTGAGAATCTCAAGTTCATCATCATTCAGAAAGAGGACCTCCGTTTTCCTGAGTACCGGTTCAAGGACATCGAGGCCATAGCCTGCCAGAAGGCGGCCTGGACTGAAGTAAACCTCCCTGATTTCAGCAACCCTCTGTGCAACTTCAACGTAGCAGCCGCTAAGATGAACAGCATCTGCAGCCCTGATACACCGCCCCTCAGGTGTTCCGATCTCAAGTTCTGCATTGGCCCCCATATATGAATATATTGACCTTCTGCCTGAGCCATCAACTGATATGAAGGCCATGCCTGTAGGTTTTTCAACCACAGAAAGACACCCTGTGGATACACCCTCTGATTCCAGTCTGGATCTTATTATTTCCCCATACATGTCTCCGCCGGTGGCAGCCACGATGTCTGAACTGAAACCAAGGGCTGAGATCCAGACAGCGAAGTTGAGGGCGGAACCCCCTGGAAGGATGTGGATATCATCTATGTACATCTCAGAGTCAGGTTCAACAAACTCCTGCACCCTGAAGATAAAGTCCATGTTACAGGTCCCGACACTGACAACACGCATCAAAATAAATCACCGGGGGGTGATCATCTCCGCCCCATTAAACCGCTTATGAGTTTCGCAATAACTCCCTGCTTGTCAGGCTCAATTGGCTGGTATTCCTCGCCAATGAGGTCTGCTGCAAGCTCCATGAGGGCGTTACTTGCCGGTGACTTTGGATTCTTAATGACTATCGGCTCGCCAAAGGCGGCTGCACGGCTTACCTCGGGGTCGTCCGGTATAACTGCAATTACAGGGACCTCGAGTATTGTTTCAACCTCCTCAACACTCAGGAAGGTTTTATCGTACTGTTCACGGTTTATAACAACACCTATTATGTTTATATCCAGTTTACTTGCAACAATCTTTGTCTTGAGGGCATCGCTTATTGAGGGCACCTCAGGTGTTGTGACAAGCAGAAGTTCATCCGCAGCTGCAAGGGCTGCGACAGCGTCCTTTTCAAGCCCTGCAGGGGCGTCTATGAGAAGTATGTCAGTATCCTCTATAAGGTAGGCCAGGGCATCCTCCAGACGGTCCAGCTTAACATTCCTCAGACCCTCAAGGGATATACCTGCCGGGACGACCCTAACACCGTTTGGTCCCTCATAAACAGCATCCTCGATTGAAGCATTACCCGCAAGGACATCATGCAGTGTAACGGATTTTCCCTCCATCCCAAGGATTAATTCAAGGTTTGCCATTGCTATATCAGCGTCAAGTACGACAACCCTTTCACCGTAGGTTGAGAGCGCAACACCCAGGTTTGCAGTGATGGTTGTCTTCCCCACACCTCCCTTACCGGATGCAACTGTAATCACTCTTGTCATTCCAATACCTCCAGATAATAATCAGTCATTCCGATATAAATATTGTTACACACGTCGCCTTTTTAATTACCCTACTTTAAAGACATGTAAGTCCGGTATAAAAATATTGTTAGTTCTGGACAGGATATCCGATCCGGGCAACAGTTGACCTTATCTGATCAGCGTATCTCAATACTCACCTCAAAGTTATCCACAATCTCAGGGAAATCCCTGAAGGTCTTCCTGAGCTCCATCTCGACGATGTCCATTATGTGGAACTTGAGTTTGTCCTCCTCCTTGGAGTCCCCCATTATCCTAGAGAACAGTCCCTTACCCTCATGTTCAACCATTATCTTTATCTTCCCACTGAGGTCATAGGCATTGTCAAGGAATACTATGACCTCAGCACCCTTTATTTTGGGTATTCCAAGTATTGACATCTTTATCTTATTCATCAGGGTGAGTTCAACCCTCTCAGGGTCTATATCTGTAATTGCACCCCCTTTGTATGTCTCAAGAACCCTTTCAACCTCTTCTTCACCGATATCCTTGAGACCATATTTTTTCATGAGTTCATCCCTGCTGAGGGGTTTCCGGGTCTCTTCAGACTCATCTTCAGATTCCTGGACGGTGACCTCAGTGGAAGAGACTTCAGAAGCCTGTGGAACTTCAGTATATTCTGTTACCGCTGCTTCCTCCTGAGAGGTCTCCTCAGAACTATCATCTGTTAATTCAGATGTTCCTTCATCACCCTCAACCGCCACATCCATACCTGAAGTCACTCCCTGATCAGCCTCGCCAGAAACATCTCCTGTTGAATCAGGAGCCGCTTCACTGACCTTAACATCTTCCTCATTTTCAGTTACAGGTTCCCGGGGAGTTACTGGCTGCCTGTAGCTTGCCTCCTTGGGGTTGAAGTAGGACTCCTCCTCAACCTCGGGCATTTCAGTTATCTCAGCCGCAGTCTCCTCGATTCTATAGATCTTGTTTATATCCATGAGATAGTCCAGCTGTGACCTTTTAAGATCAAACAGTTCTATTAGGGTGTCTGTTTTATCAGCCACCTCCATTATCCTATCAAGAGCTTCCCCCTTCATGAAACGTCCGTAGGATGCTGCGACATGTGATCCGTCCCTGAAAAGGATGTAACCCTCATCCGATGCATGCGTAACCCTTATGAAGCCGTTGTATTCATCCCTGGCGAGTCTTTCAAGAAGTTCCGTGAAGTCTATTTCATCACCGTAGGATATCTTTGATGGTTTGGTGATTGGAAGCTCCATTACGTTCACTACCCCTTCCTGATGAGTTTGATTTCCCTTGGAGTTATTATAACAACATTCTTCTCCTTATTGCAGATCAGTATAGCCTCAGCTCCGTGGTTCTCCCTCAGATCCTTTATGCGTTCACCGACGGCTGTGAAGTCTTCAGGATTATCCCTCTGAATTTCGGTTAAGTCAAGTATAACCGGATTTTTCTCCTCGATAACCTGGGAAAGTGCGTCCTCCACATCCCCCAGGGATCCTGCCCTGAGTAGGATTATCTCATAGAATGAATGTTCCGGCACTATTATCGTCTCTGTCTCCTCGGATTCCCTTACTTCCTCGTCCAGTCCGACACTTTTTTTCAGCATTTCCAGAATGTCCCTCAACTAAATCTCCCCTATGTATTCCATGATGACGTCCATCAATCTTGATGCCCCCCCATTTTTAACATCGACAACAGGAAGCCCGAAACGTTTTTCATATTCCTCCATTATTGATCTGTCACTAATGTTTCTTAAATTTAAGGAAATGCCTATAACCTTAGTTGGCTCGAGTGCCTCTATGGCCCTTATCTCCTCTTTTATTCCTCGAGGTTTTCTGTAGGGATGGTTTGGTCTGTGACAGAGCACTGTGGCATCTGGCATTGAACCTATGAGTATCGAAGCTGATAAGCCCCTGGGATGGGGGTTACCCCTTTCAGTCAGACTGGACTGCCCCTCTATGAATATGATGTCAGGGTTCTTTTCCTCCTCAAGGTACTTGACTGACCCCATGATGGCCGCTGCAACATCCATCACCGAAAGACTGCCTGCACGGAAGTTTATGTCCACTGGCTGTTCCAGACCCATTTCATCGGTTGATATCACGCCAACCTCAAGGCCCCTCTCAATGGCCTCCTTTCCCAGCAGCCTTGTGGTTGTACGCTTACCGCACTCCTGTGAGGTTCCACCAACAAATACAAGCGGTGCCTTATGCCTGTAATTTATCTTGGGGAGCATCTCGGTGCAGCGTGAAGGGGCTACTCCAAATATCCTCCGGATGTTATCGAGCCTGGGGCTTATCTCCTTTATGGTCACATTCATCCTTTCAGCGAATTTAATGAGTGAAGTGTTCTCTGATAGGGGGAGTGATCTGAAGGAGGTGACAACGTTTTTGCCCTCATTTATTGCCTGGACAGCGTACTTGAGGGCTGTGCCCTCGGCACCTATGGGGAGCATGATGGCAACGCTACGGGCGTCTGTCTCCTTTATAAGGTCAAGAAGGCTTGATGACACCTTAAACCCGCAAAATTCAGTTCCATGTTTCCTGGGGTCGTCATCCACAAATCCTACCGCCTCAACACCCGCAAAGTTTGCGAATTTTTCTCCGCCGCCGCCACAGCCTATTACTATGAATGGATTCAGCTCCCTGAGTTCCTCCACAGAAGATAATGTGTGCAAATAATCACTCCTTTAATACTTGCTGGAATCAAATAGAAACTGTTAATTAGTTAGTCATACCCATTTAATTAATAAATGCTTAAAGCCTATATATTTTAGGTGGAATACTCTGTTTATGGAGGCATAGTATGATAGCAAGAATACTTAAAGATTTAGGTAGGATCAATGGGGTAAACGGTTCCCTTGTTGTTGGTAAGGATGGTCTGGTAATTGAGAGTGAGGTGCCATCTGATATCGATGGGGAACTGGTTGCTGCAATGGCTTCAGCAGTGTTCGGTACCGCCGAGAGGTCAGCTGAGGAGATAAAGCACGAGCCCCTTGAACAGGTCATGATTGAGGGTACCAGGGGTAAAACTCTCATGATAGATGCAGGGGAGGGAATACTTGTACTCATAACTGATGTTGATATAAATCTGGGACTTATACGTATAGAGATGAGGAGAAGCGCTGAACGCGTGAAGGACCTCCTGACATAATTTTTATTTTAGTTTTGGGGAGTATAAATTGAGAAAGCCCTACGTTATACTCATTGGAAGTGCCTCAGGTATAGGGAAGTCCACGGTGGCATCTGAACTTGCAAGGGAACTGAGCATAAAGCACCTCATAGAAACAGATTTTATAAGGGAGATAGTCAGGGGTATCATCGGGCCAGATTATGCGCCTACACTTCACAGATCATCCTTTGATGCCTACACAGCACTCAGGGACAAGGAGCTCTTTCAGGGAAATAGTATTGAGTCACTGATATGCGCTGGCTTTGAGGACCATGCCTCTTTCGTAATTCCCGCCATTGAGAAGGTCATAGAAAGGGCTGTTACAGATTCTGATGACGTTGTTATAGAGGGCGTCCACCTCCTCCCCGGACTCATAAACACGGAAAAGTTCAGCGAAAACGCTTCAATTCATTTTTTTGTTCTGGCGGCCGAGGAGAATGTTCATAAGGAACGCTTCGTCAAGAGGGCCATGGAGATTAAGAGAGGTGGTAAACACCTTGAATACTTCCGGGAGAACCGCGTAATCCATGATTACCTTGTCAGGAATGCAAGGGAACATGGTGTCCCGGTTATCAACAATGATGATATAAACTGTACAATCAGGAGGATGCTCTCCTTCATAAGGGAGAACTGCACCGAGGTGACCCTCCAGCACCCGGTTGAACGGCTGGGTGATGTGATTGACATAATAATAAAGAGACATGGTGGCAGGATTGTTGATGTCTCCTACCCGATACCCGGGTTCTCGCAGCCCCTCAAACGTGAAGTGAACGTATATGATCCAGCTGAAGCTGAAAGATTTGTTAAAAGATTAAATGAGAGTCCCAAGAGGAAAAGAGATCTTGAAAGGCTCTACACACTCTCGAATAATGTTCACAGCCACAGAATATGTGCTCCAGATCCCGAAACTCTTCAGGAAATACTCAGGGAACTGGAAGAGAGTGGACTGGTCTACCATGATGAGGATGGGGACTGAAAGTAAATCCAGTAACATCAAGGGGTGACAGTGTGAATCAGCAGGATATGAAAATTGACTGTCCGGTCTGCGGTGGAGAACGGTGCATGACTGCAGTAACAAGGGTTGAAAAGATTCCCTACTTTGGAGAGATAATGGAGTCAGTACTAATCTGTGAAAGGTGCAACTACAGGAGCACCGACATCATATGCCTCGAACAGAAGGAACCCTCAAGGTACATCATCGAGGCAGGGGCGGATACACTCAACGCAAGGGTCGTTAAGTCACAATCAGCAACCATAAGGATACCTGAACTTGGACTCAAGGTCGAGCCAGGTCCCAGGTCAGCGGGTTACATCTCCAACATAGAGGGCGTTGTTGAAAGATTTGAAGCCGCGCTTAAAACCGCCCTGAACCTGTTTGAGGATGATGAATCAAAGAAAAAGGCCTCAAAGATTCTGGAAATGCTCCATGAAGTTCGTGAAGGTGTCAGAAAAGTTACAGTGATAATAGAGGACCCCTTCGGCCAGAGCTTTGTGGGTCACCCCCGGGCCCTGAAGGAAAAACTTTCAGAGGATGAAATAAGGTCTCTGAAAACGGGATTCCTTGTTTTTGAATCAGAAGGGAATGATGATGAGGATTAATCCTCATCCACGTCCCTGAGTTTAAGTGTGCGCTGGATATCCATGGCCATGGAATCACAGTCCGCCTTTATTGCCTCAAGGTGGGCCAGGAGGCGTTCCTTCTCCTGGTTGATCCTTTCAATGTTCTTGTAGGGATATATGCACTCCTTAAGCATTTCATATTCCACTGTTGCATAGGGGTACTGGTTCAGCTGGGTGCAGACCTTTTCAAGGATCTCACCGAGGAACTTGTTCATCTCAACCTTGACTCTCTCACGTATCATCTTATCACTGTCAAGGTGCTGTTTCATCAGTCTGACAACCTCTGCCTTTGCAAAGGGTAATTCTTCAGTTTCCTCTTCAGTTTCAGTGACATCAGCATTATTATTCTGAAACTCTTCATTTTCCATAATTTCAACCTCCATGGGACTATATCTATGTCAAGGTATATAAATGTATTCCATATAATTGAAGAAACCATCAATTATAATGTTAAGTGGAAGGTATCCCATTAAGTAGATTGAGGGTTCCAATCACCAGAATTAAAACTCATTTTAGTCCCCTTATTTCAAGGCTGAGGTCAACTGGATGAGCTGAAGCTGTTATGAAACCCATGGATATCACTTCAACGCCGGTAGAAGCATAAAGTTCAATATTATCCGGTTTGATGCCCCCTGATGCCTCCACTATGACATTATCCCGGAGCCCGCGCCTTTCAAGTTCCTCCAGGGTATTTCGGATTGTCTCAGGTGACATGTTATCAAGGAGTACTATATCAGCTCCGGCCTCAGCCGCCCGGACTGCATCATCAGGACTCTCAACCTCAACCTCAACCTTCTTTGTGAAACTCACATGATCCCTCACACGCCTCACCGCATCCTCAATGTTGCCCACAATGGCGATGTGATTGTCCTTGATCATTGCACAGTCATCAAGCCTGAAGCGGTGGGTGTCGCCACCACCGATCCTAACAGCCTGTTTCTCAAACCACTGAAGACCTGGAGTGGTTTTCCTTGTGGCCGCTATCCTTATGCCCTCATTTACCGCCCTCGCCCTCTGAAGCATGCTCCTTGTCAGGGTTGCTATACCGCTCATCTTCATCATGAGGTTCAGCATGGTCCTCTCAACCATAAGGATATCCATGGCATCCCCCTCAAGGGTTAAGACCCGTTCACCGCCGCTTAAGGGGTCACCATCATCCTTCCATCTGATGATGGATATGGAGAACTCCCGGGCCATCATCTCGGCAACCTCAACACCTGCAACAACTCCCTCTTCCCTGGAAACGATATCCGCCACAACCCTGGTTCCCCTGTCAATGAGTGCCTCGGTTGTTATATCCTCAAATCCCACATCGGCCCTGATCATCTCCCTGATAATATCCATCATAAAGATCCCCTAAATTAATATAAATGGAAGAATTATAAATCTTATGTCCAGAAGGGAGATCTGCAAAAGAAGAGCATTTATGAAAGAGTGATATGATGGAAGTGACATTCCTTGGCACATCATCAGCGGTCCCATCGAAAAACAGGAACCACACCTCCATAGCCCTCCGCATACCCGGTGAAATATTTCTCTTTGACTGCGGTGAGGGAACCCAGAGGCAGATGGCCCTTGCAGGGATCAGTCCCATGAAGGTTACAAGGATATTCATAACACACCTCCACGGGGACCACATACTCGGAATACCCGGGATGATACAGTCCATGGGTTTCAGGGGTCGTGAAGAACCACTGGATATCTATGGCCCCCCAGGGATCCATGAGCTGCATGAGTGCATAATGAAGATGGGCTACTTCACCCTCGACTTCGATATCAACGTCCATGAGGTGAGGGGCGGCACAGTTGTTGAAGAGGATGACTACCGTGTCACCTCAGCCCCTGCCTCCCACTCAGTATTCAACCTCGCATACTGCTTCGAGGAGAAGAAGAGGCCCCGGTTCCTCAGAGAAAAGGCCATTGCACTGGGGCTCAAGCCGGGCCCGGCCTTCGGGAAACTGCACAGAGGCATACCTGTAAGGGTCGGTGACAGAATCATAATGCCTGAGGAGGTTCTTGGAAGCCCCAGGAAGGGTGTGAAGGTATGTTACTCAGGGGACACCCGCCCCTGTGAATCTGTTATAAAACTGGCAGAGGGTGCGGAACTCCTTATACACGAATCAACACTGGAGGCGGGTAGTGAGGACAAGGCCGCTGAAAGCGGGCACTCCACCGCCAGGGAAGCTGCAGAGGTTGCCAGATCCGCAGGGGTGAAGAGACTGATCCTCACACACCTCAGCACACGGTACAAGCGCACCGAGGTTATTCTGGAAGCTGCCCGCCAGGTATTCCCAGTGACTGATGTTGCTGATGACCTTATGACAGTGGAGGTGAAGGCTTATGACTCCTCTCCTGACAGTTGAGACCATTCTAATAATAATTGTAACTGTGATGGTAGCCGTCCTCCTTGTTAAGTGGACGTCCTACTTCCTGAGGAAATCCGCCAGAAAATGGGAACTGGACCTCACACTCATACAGGTCATCAATGACATAATAAAGTACAGTGTTTATTTCATCGCAGCAAGCATAGTCCTCAGGGAACTCGGCATTGACATAACTGCAATAACCGTTAGCCTGGGAATAGCAGGTGTTTCAGTGGGTTTTGCATCAAGGGACATCATATCCAACTTCATATCCGGGATGTTCATCCTTGCAGATAAAAGTTTCCGGGTGGGTGACACCATCGAAGTTGCCGGCCAGCGGGGCAGGGTCAGGAAGGTTGGATTCAGAACAACGACGATAGAAACTCCAGAGGCCGGAATGGTGACGGTTCCAAACTCCACCTTCTCAAAAACAGCCTACGTAAATTACACTGCTGAAGACCGGAGGAGGGTTGAACTGAGGGTCAACCTTGACTATGACATGGACCTGGAGAAATTTGAATCCGATGTGAAGGACGTCCTCATGAGGGTTCCCGGGATACTGAAGGACCCTGAACCCGGACTGATCATACTGGAATTCACTGATACAGGCATCAGCGCCAAGGTAACTGCCTGGATTCCTGACCCTGACAGGGTGACAAAATACAGGTCCGTCATTGCCGGCCATGTGAAAAAAATCCTGAGGAAATACAGAGAAGGGTCATAAATGAAGAAAACAGGACTCTACGCACCCCTAATATGCCTTTTTTTCATCATGCTAAGTTCAGGTATCATAATAAAGGGATTCGAGGACTACAAGGCCCTTGAAAGATCAAGGGCTCACCTTGAGAATTACAGGAATGCTCCCAGGGAGCTATTTGACCCTGTACCCAGCAGCAGCGCCGGCTCCAGTGGCCCTGTCATTGGAAGGCTCATCATACCCAGTATAGGGGTGAAGTGCTGGATAAGGGAGGACACCGTAAATGCCTATGAATCAGTATACCACTATCCTGAAAGCGTTATGCCAGGATCTGGTGGGGAGTGCGGAATCCTCGGACACAGGACAACCTACTCAGGACCCTTCAGGAAGATCGGAGCGCTGAGGAAGGGTGACAGGGTAATCATAGAGGATGCATCATCCTCCATACGCTACATATACACCGTGACATCCAATGGTGATGATATAAGGTGGGACTACAGAACAAACCCTGTGAGGTTTTCCCAGAGCGGGGATGCAAGGCTGATGCTCATAACATGTTATCCCCCCGGCCAGAAGAAGGCTGCGTGGATAACACACTGCAAACTTTTAAAGAAGGAGAACATCTAAAACGGGGGTTTTAGAATAATTGAAGAGATAGTGGGCGAAATCCTGGAAATTGATGGTGTCGAGGGGGTTATCATAACCGAAAGCTCAGGCCGGATCATCTACGGTGCCGGATCATTCAGCAGGGACCTGGGATCAATGGCCCAGGTCATGGCTGATGCCTCGGGTAAACTCATAAACCTGGCAGGGCAGGGGGAATACAGGTCCGCCGTGATGGAGTTCCCTGGCGGGAAGATGGTGCTCCTGAACGACAGCCACCAGCTACTTGTACTGGCTGACAGGAGATCCAATCTCGGGAGGATTATTCTCCTTGCAAGGAAGACCATGAGGAGGCTATCAGAACCTGATATGGCCAGTGAACTGGCTTCCCTGAAGACGGCCATTGCCCCTGATAGGGATGAAGCTACAGTTACAGGACCAGAATACACTGATGTTAGAGGAAAGTCCGAAATCAGCGAGGTTAAGGACTCAAATGTATCTGAAACGCTTTTGATAGAATCTGATGTTCCTGCAGATTCCACTGAATCTGAGGTCATGGATGATGAAGCTGGAATGGCCGCCAGGGCCCCTGCAGGTGATTCAGTGCCTGATGAGGGTGACCGTGAACCCATGGAATCACCAGGAATACCTGAGGTCAAACCTCCACTCTCACTACCTGAACTGAGGCCCCTTGAGGTCCCCGGCGACCCTGAGGGGCGGATTGAAACCGCCCTCACCATCTACGAGCACGTACTCCTTGCAATGTCAATCGGGGCCAGCAAGATAATGGGGGTTGCCCCGGCTGGTGGGATGCTCAGAAAGTCCCTCCCATACATTGAATGCCCTGAAACACTCAGAGACGTGAAAGTCCTTGGAAGCGCATCCCTCGACTTCAGAAGGCTGAGAGAGAATATTGAAGGCTCAGGTCACAGCATCGAGAAGATTAAGGAAGACTTCGAGAGGATAATAACATCCATAACAGAAAATTATGGTCGCGTTATGGGGTACGATGCATTCAGGGGGATGATACGACCAGAGTTCAGCAGGATCCACAGGGCCTACAGAGCTGCCATGGATGAACTTGGAATAACCGGGACAATTCACCCAGAGCTGAGGAAGATCTGGGAGGAATGATTCCGGTCACAGAACCAAGAAAAACCTTTATAAAACATGGGAATGCCGACTGAAACTCACCTAGACCCAAAGGTCTCCATGGAAACCTTTATAAAAGATTAAATCCTATTAATAAATGCATTGATTCTTAATTTTTACTCATGATAACTCTCAGTAGGGACGCTTATGTTAAATCAGCTGCAAAGGGACATTCTAAGGTTAAAGAAGGAAAAAAATGCAATTATACTCGCACACAATTACCAGAGCAGAGAGATACAGGAGATTGCAGATTTTAAAGGGGATTCTCTTGAGCTCTGCATTGAGGCATCAAGGATAGAGGGAAAGGACATTGTCGTCTTCTGTGGAGTGGACTTCATGGCCGAGACAGCCTACATACTGAATCCTGATAAGAAGATCCTGATACCTGACAGGGGTGCTGAGTGTCCCATGGCACACATGCTCAGTGCAGAGGATGTGAGAATGGCTAGGAAGAGGTATCCTGATGCCGCCGTTGTTCTCTACGTTAACACCCTCGCAGAGGCGAAGGCCGAGGCTGATATCCTGTGCACATCAGCAAATGCCGTCAGGGTTGTTGAAAGCCTTGATGAAGACCTGGTTCTCTTTGGACCCGACAGGAACCTGGCATGGTACGTCCAGGAGCATACAGACAAAACCATAATACCCATCCCAGAGGAGGGGCACTGCTACGTCCACAAGATGTTCACGGCCGGCGATGTGATGGCTGCAAAGGAGAAGTATCCTGAAGCTGAGCTCCTCATACACCCCGAATGTGACCCCGAGGTCCAGGAACTTGCAGACCACATTCTGAGCACCGGAGGAATGCTCCGCAGGGTCCTTGAATCGGACGCTGAGAGTTTCATAATCGGGACAGAGGTTGACATGACGACCCGCATCAGCCTTGAATCAGACAAGAAGACCATACCCCTCCTTGAAGAGGCCATATGTGAGAACATGAAACTCCATACCCTAGAGAAGGTTAAAAATTCCCTGATAAACGAGGAATTTGTTGTTACAGTCCCTGATGAAATCGCCAGGAGGGCCAGGAGGGCTGTTGAAAGGATGATCAGGGTATCAGAATAATGATCATACCCTCACAAGATGGTACTTTCGTGATCCAAGGCCGATCTCCTCGGCATAAACCAGCTGGTACCCTGAATCAACCTCACTCCAGACACCCCTGAACTTATCAGCCCCCTCCTCAAAATTCTTCTCAAGGATGGACCCCCTGAAGCCCACCTGCTGGTTCACAAGATCATAACTTGCAGCATCTATTGCAACAGGATCATTGGAGGCCAGTATCCCTATATCCGGTACGATTGGATAATCACTCCAGGGCACGCAATCACAGTCAGGTGTTATGTTCGTAAGGAAATTGAAGTATGCAACCTTACCCTCCTTACCTTTAATGGCACCAAGTGAATATTCCATCATCCTCTCAATGAATGCTGGCACATCATCCTCCCAGTTAAGATCATAAACCTCATTTGGACAGCTGTCCATACAGTTCATACAGGCTATGCACTCATCATATTCTATCTTAACGCCATCTTCAGTGAGAGTGATGGCCTCCACAGGACAGTCCTCCACACAGACACCGCAAAGGTTACAATCCCCTGTTATAACCGGTTTTGCGCACTCATGCTGTTCCAGTTTCCCATGGAGTGTTGCGCATCCCATTGCAAGGTTTTTAAGGGCCCCTCCAAAACCACTCATCCCGTGACCCTTAAAATGGGACACCACAACCATCCCTGAGGAGTCATGGATGTCACCCGCTATCTTCACAGTATCAAAATGCTTCTGATTCACCTCCACGAGCCTCTCATTCCCCCCATGGAGTCCGTCCGCGATTATAAGAGGAGCACCGACAACCGCATAGTCAAAACCGTTCAGTACTGCGGTAACAAGGTGATCAACTGAATTATGCCTGGAACCATAATACAGTGTATTTGTATCGGTCAGAAAAACCTTCCCGGCGCTATCCTTGACCTTATCGACAATATGCCTTAAAATCACTGGACTTACAAAGGAATCATTCCCCCTTTCCCCAAAGTGGACCTTCACAGCCACCACATCATCCTCTGAGAAAAGATTGGCACATACCCTCTCAAAGAGTTTCCCTATCTTACTCCCCTTATTCTCATCAGCAGACCTCGCCCTCAGGTCTGCAAAGTAAACCTTAGATGCCACAGAACATTCCTCCTGTAAAAGATATCCTCAGAACAGAATATATAATCACCGCTACTGCCCCCCCCCTGAAGATCCTCTCAGAACACTTCAAAGAAAGAGAGACAGTATACAGTGCAAAGCATTAAATGTAACCCATTGACATAATTTTATACAGAGAAGGTGGAGAATTTGAAGAAAACCTGTTCTAAATTTTATAGAGGTCTTTTTCTGGTTGCTATTTGTCTTTTCTGTGCAGGTAATGCATCGGCAACCCAGTGGGATGTGGGGTCAGGTCAGATCTACACCTCGATCCAGGCAGCAATTGATAATTCCAGTACCCTGGAGGGTGACGTTATCAATGTACACGGTGGAACCTATCATGAGGATGTTACCGTGAACAAGAAACTCATAATACAGGCTAATAACGGCGATGATGTGGAAATAAACCCTGCTAACACAGCATTCACCCTGGTAAACGATGGGACCGGTGATGGCAGCGGAAGCACAATAAGGGGGTTCATAATAAACAGTCCTCCCCATGGTGTCGGGGTTAATATAAGTGCAGATAACTGTAAAATTGAAAATAACAGGATTAATGGTGGTAAAACAGGGATTGCTGTTTCAGGATGCAACACCACAATCTTAAATAACGTTATTTCTGGTCCCTATGAGAATGGTATATTTGCTAACATTTCCCAGGGTTTCTTCACGGTTTCCGGAAACCGCATATTAAACATGAATGGTGAGGGAACCATCTGTGGGGTTACTGTTTCCACCAACGGGACTTTAGACAGTTTTAATCTAAGCGGGAACACCCTGTCAAATATAAGCACTTCTAATGGCGCCGTATTCGGATTCCAGCTTGGAAAAAGCAAGGGTGCCGGTGGAAACCCCGAGCTGGCCAGTGTGGCCAGTTTAGTGGTTACCGGGAACATCATTGACGGTGTAACTGCCTTCAGTGCCATTATGGGAATGGAAATAGTCAGTGACAGCGTTAATGCCATCATATCAGGTAACAGGATCTTAAATTTACAGGGTTCTGCCAACAGTTCTGTCTATGCGCTTGAAGCCGCCATAGTGGGAAATGGAACCGTTGAAATATCCAAAAATATAATATCATCCATAGTGGCGGGGCAACAGGCAGTTGGAATGGTTATCGTTGCCATCGGGGACCTTAAAATGGAAGGTAACCTTGTATCCGGTATCAGCAAAGCCAGTGCATCCGTAGCCATGTTAGGCCTGGGCCTCCTAAACAATGCAACCCTGAAAAATAACATTGCTTCAGATATCACCTCCCCTGGTGTGGCTGCAGGTATTGTGGGTGTTGCCCTGGCACATCTTGAAATGATCCATAACATGGTAAATGGAGTAAATGGAACCCGTGACGTTTCCATGGTGGCTGCAGGCTTTAACACAACAAGGGTCACCGGTAACAACATAGAAGGGGATGGCGCAGGGATAGGTATAGTGATCTGCTCACCTAACGGGACCATAAACTACAACCGTATCGCCAATTATGAATATTATATCCAGAACTTTCTATTTTCCAACTTCGGGCCCAGCATCGATGAAATGCTTAAACCACTTGATGATGCCATTAAAGAGCATCCGGAACTGGAACCCATCCTGAAGCCCATACGGGACGATCTGGACAGACTCTTTCATCAGCTGGAAAACAGTAACACCACCGCCTCCTACAACTGGTATGGTACCAACAGTCCTGATACCGCTAAATTCTTCCCTGGCAATGGAACCCTAAAATACTATCCATGGCTGGTTCTGAAGATCGATGCAAGTCCCTCCACCATAAACACTGGTGGAACCTCAACCATTACCGCCAGTGTCTACCATGATGTGGCTGGCGGTGATCACAGTGCAGATGCCGCCCTCTTCTTCAGCGGCCCACGGGTGACCTTCACAACCAGCCTGGGGAACCTGGGCAGTAAATCTATAACAGTCCCCTGGACCAATGGTATGGCCATTACGGTTTTAAGGGCTGATGAAGGTCCCGGTACTGCCACAGTAACCGCCAGAGACTACCAGCTCGTTCAAACCACTGTAACTATTCGGGGATCTCCAGGTCCTGCTAACAGAACAAACACTACCACCGTTGTGGGGATGGAGAGAACCGGTTCACCGGTAGCAGGGATCATAGTATCCATTCTTCTGGTTCTTGGAGGCTTAACATCCGCCAGAAGACTTTAATCACCTCCCTTTTTTTATAGATTACCTTTTAAAAATTCAAAAAATGAGCTCATAGGACTTCGGAAGACCCCTGATGCTTTACCTGAGTCTTCAGTAGGGATGTCCTTGATAGAGACGCATGGGATAACTGATAAATAACTAAAAAAACCATAAATCATATGGGTGATTCTCGTGGACACAGAAGAAATACTGGAACTCCTCAACATTGATTTCAGGCATGAACTCGAGGCCACCATGATGTACACCTACAATTCCTTTGTCATCGAGGACTGCGATATAAGCCGCCTGACCGAGGCCATTGCAGTCGATGAGATGAGGCACATGTGGTGGCTGGCTGATCTCATAACAAAGAGGGGAGGTAGGCCATCCATGGAGCTTGGTGAAGTGGAGTACGTTGGTGAAGATATAAAGGAGGGCCTTGAGAGGCAGATCGAGAAGGAAACAGAGGGCATTGAAGAGTATGAGAGGCAGATTAAAATAATAGACGATGATGAGGTTGTCGGTGTTTTAAGGCACATTGTTGATGAGGAGAAGAGGCACAGGAAGGAGTTCAGGGAGCGTATAGCTCGACTGTAATCCGGCCCTTTAATTTCCTGAAAGGGTCCCCTCAGACCTTCAGAGCACTCATACCTTTATCCATCTGAGTATCCTCCTACCTATTTCAAGGAAGGTTTCCCTTGATATCCTCTTTGGTGGACGGGGCCTCATGTAACCAAAGAAGGGGTCATCAAAGGTTTCACCGTTGACTGTGACCTCCTCCCTGTACCTTGGTATGAAGTGCCAGTGCAGATGGGGTGGTGGGGTGTTCTGCCGGTAGAATGAGTTGAGGAGGACCCCCCAGTTGAACATGGTTGCCCCGAATTCCTTCTTCACAGCATTCTCAATTTCAGAGATTATGCGAAGCATTTCCTCCCACTCATCCTTCCTGAGGTTCCCAAGGAATTTCTCATTCCTCTTGAGGGCAACAACACATGTGCCAAGGTTGCTCTGGTTGGGTGCCAGGAAAACAATCCAGTGGTCCCTTTCATAGAGATACTCCCCAAAGTCGTATTCCTCAAAGACCACCATATCCCTCCATCTTATCTATAAATAATGAGAGTTCAGCCACTATTGTTTCAACCACCTCATGAACCGTTTCATCCTCCCATGGCTCAGTTATTCTGAAGGAGACAAGAACATCCACTCCCCGGGGACCGGCGAAGAAGGAGTAGTCCCTGAATTTATCTGCAAGTGTATCAATAGCTTTCTCCCTGATTTCATCAGGGATCATAAGTTTAAGTCTGAGTTCCCATCCTTCAGGGGATTTTTTGAGTTCATCAACAGTTACAAGAACCATCCTCCACCTTTCCAGCATGATCCAGTTCATCAGGAGCAGGGCCCCTGAATTCGCTTTTATGCCTATCAGTCCTCAAGGACGCTTGAAAGGAAGACCATCATCTCGATCTCCTCCCTTGCGATGAAGTCCGCCATTTTAACCTTTGACTCCTCAGACCCAAAGGGGAAGTACTCCCTTTCATAGAACACTGTTATGATGAGGTCCCCGTCATCCCTTTCAGTGTCCTCATCCAGCCTCTCAATCAGCTTCTCAGTGAGCTCCTCATCAAGACCCGAGACCCTGTAACGTACATAGTTCAGACCCATATCTTCCCTGAAGCCAAAATCTTCAACCTTAACCTTCAAATAAAACACCACCCATCATTTATGTAGATTGAGATCATCATCAATAAGCCCCACAGAACACCATGCCCACTGATCCTGAGATCAGCTCAGTAGCTCCTCAATCACCACCAATAAAGGACACTATGATCTCATTGTATTTTCCTATCTCATTCACCCCGAGGTGTCCGCACTCTGAATCGAATAGGACAAGTTCTGCTTTCGGTATTAGTTGAGCCATCGGGATTGTATCAAGTTCAGGTGGGAAGTAGCGGTCCTGGTTCACCCCGAATATGAGGGTGCGGGCCCTGATACTCTCCAGTTTCCCGCTGAGGTCATGTTTCATGGCGGCCCTGTTTCTCCAGATAACGTCATAGGGGTCCATGAGGGCCCCCTCAGAACCCATATCCATCATTGAGGACTCCAGTTCAGCATTTTCGAGGCCCTGGTAGTATTCCCTTGAAAGTCCGTGGAGGTACATGAGCATTGAGGCCAGCGAAAGTGCCCTCTCAGGCCTCGTGCCTGCCCTGAATTCCGGGTCCCCCTCGATGAGGTGGTTCATGTAGCTGAAGAGTGCATAGTTTATACCGCGCACCTGCCATGATGTCACAAGGGGTATGAGGAACTCCATTTCATCAGGGTACTCCGCAGCCCACTGAAGGGCCTGGAAACCGCCCATGGATGTGCCTATAACTCCCCTAACCTTTCTTATCCCGAATTTTTCATCTAAGAACTGCCTCTGGAAGTTGACCATGTCGAGGATGGTGTATTCCGGGAAATCCTTTCCCATCGCTGTTGTGGATGGTGATGCTGATCCCGGTGATCCAAGGGAGCTTATAGAGATTACGAAGAAGTTCTCAAGGGCCCCTCCCGGCTCTGTAAGGGCAGCTATCCTCCTGACTGATGAACAGTCCCCGCTCCAGCCATGTATGTATATAACAGCATTATCTATTACTCCCATATCATCAAGGGATGGTTTCCCTGTTGTTCTGTACTCAACGGGAGCCTCCTGGATTTTTTCTCCTGATTCAAACTGGAATTCTTCGATTTTGAAATAGGATGCTGGAATCTCCTCCATCAATTTGCCTCCCGTCTCATTGTTACAGAACCTCCTCTCCATCCCTGTAAAGCTTTATGCACATTACCGGGCAGTTACCTGCAGCCTTTTCACTGCAGGATGGATCCTCAAGTTCAAGTGCCTGGATATCAGAAATTTCAACACCTTTAATGGATGAAATTCCATCATCTGCAAATTCAAATAGATCCGGGCAGCTGTCAATGCAGTTTCCGCATGATATGCACATCGTTCTATCCAGTTCAAGCCTGTACATGATGTCACCCTAAAAACTGAAGTCCAATATTAATATGGGGCTATTGCTAAAAATAGTTGGTGATGGATGGAGCAGCTGATGGTTGTGAGGAGAATGAGCCGCGGTTTGTTGCTAAAAATACCTGATGATGGATCATGCGGGATGATTACATGAGAAGGATTGATGCACTGGAACTTCAGGACAAACTCATAATAATCTACAAGGGTATGCAGCAGCGGAGATCCTTTGAAAAATTTTTCGGGAAGGATAGGTCCATGGAGAACGACTTCCTTGACAGGCTCCTTGAAATGGATGCAGAGGATCTCATCAGGGAGGCCATAGTTGAACTCGAAGATTTAATCGGAAAAAAGGATAGCTACAGCCATGATGAGTGCAGTGACCCCTTTGAATGCATCGTGAACCGTGAATCAGTGGAGTACAAATGCAGGAGGTATGGAATCCCTGGACCTGAGGGGATAAAACTTGAAGACGTTGAATGCATTCTCTCAAGGATAATCTGAAGCCCCCCTCAAGGACGTCCAGTATCCGGGATCAGGAGAACATGTGGAGAATGGCCTCCTTCAGGCCCCTTATAACATCCCCTGCAGATTGAAGAAGTGGGCTCTTAATGTTCCTGTAATCCCGGAGGTTTTCGAGACGGTTTATCCTGAAATATATGGGTGGATGAGGATCCCATGCTGTCCAGCCCGTTATCCTCTGTGATCCCCTTTTCTCCAGGGCAAGTTTCTGGTAACCTATCTTCCTGAGGGCCCTGGCCAGTACCTCAGGTTTACCGAGGGTCATTGCAGATAGCAGGTCGGCCCTGGCCTCAAAGAACTTTGCCACGAAGAATATTACGCCCATTGCAACGATTATGTAGAGTATGGGTGAAATGATAACCACGGGAAGGAGCACTGTGAGCCTCAGTATGAACTCAGCTGAGACTATGCTGAAGAGTATGATCGGGTCCCGTCCAACCAGGTGCCCCATCTCATGTCCTATGACTGCAAGGATCTCATCATCGGTGAGCTGAACAACCAGGCCAGTGGTTACAAGCACCAGCCCCCTCCCTGGACCTGGACCAGTTGCTGCAGCGTTTGCTATCATGGTATTTGCAAGCACCACCTTCGGTACCGGTATCCCAAAGGCTGATGCGGCTCTTTCAACTATTCTGTAGAGGTTCACCGTCCTTGACCTCTCATAAAGGGGATTGCATCTGAATCCATGCCTCTCCAGGACACTCCGGGCGTCATCACAGGTGGGGGGCCTTTTATTTGCAAGTGAAGCATCATAGATCTCCCTTTTTATCCTGACAACCGCATCTTCTCCCATTGTCTTTATAAAGAACCTGAATTCATCCTCTGGAAGCTGGAACTGGACTATGTGTACGCTGGGATTATCCTTTGTGAGAACCCACTCCCCCATCCTCGCGTATATCCTGTCAGAGAGGAGGATTATTCCAAGCTGCATGAGGAGAATTGCGATAACAGCATAGAAGCCAAGGATTACGAAGAGGATTATGTTCACCCCGAAGAACAGTACATAGACAAGGAGCATGCTGCTTCCGAATATCCCCCTGGACGCCATTCCCCTCCTCGTGGGGGGTTTTTCAGGGATTATATCCTCCCCCTCCACCCAGGCAAAGTATATTGTGTGCTGCCGGAGGACATCCTCAAAGACCTGGATGGATGTGAATATATCCGCGTATATTGAGTGGGCCCATTCCTCAAGATTCCGGGGGTAATCCAGGATCAGTTTAAAGTCCCCGCCTCCAATAAGCTCCCCGTATATCACCCCATCCTTCCTTAAAGCCCTGAAAGCTATTTTGAGGGCCTCTTTTCTGATGTCAGTGAATTCTCCGGGGATGAGGTAGTAACGGTAGATGAAATCAAGTAGCTCCCCGTAATATGCAGGCGATATCTCGGTTCCTATGAAAAACTCCTTTATCATGGACACACAACTTTCTCCAGCTCACAGTTCGTAAGGTAGACATAAAATCTCTCAGACAGACTATAGTTTATATCAGGGTCGATATTAATATTTACACTGACAGGGTAGATTTAGTTGCCCGGTGATCTGCGATCACTGAGTACCAGTTACAGTTAACTGACTGAACTTTTCAATAAACGCTGAATGTGAACTGCATGAAGTGCAAGGTATCTGAAAATCCGTCGATAAAGGAGGCCTACCGTTTAATAGAGGATGGTATAAGGAAGAGGGCCCTTGTGGTGATACTCGCCTGCTGCAGTGCATCCTATGAGGGTCGTGCAAGGAGCAGGCTTGATGCCGGTGAAAGGCTGATCGTCATAAAACCCGATGGGACCTTCATGGTGCACCAGGACCGTAAGGTGGATCCTGTTAACTGGCAGCCACCCAAATCAAGGTCACGTGCCTATATCAAGAGGGGCAGCCTCTACCTCGAGAGTATCCGGAGGGACCCTGAAGAGCGCCTTGAGGTCGAAATCCATGAGGCCCACCTTGTATCATATTACCTTGCAAGGGACGTCCATGATCTCATGGTTGCAGGTCATGAGAACGATATGGGTGATATGATAATCATGCACCCCCACCTCATTGAGAAGGGTTTCCGGCCCGTTGCAAGGGAGTATGCCGTCACTTCAGGCTTCATTGACATACTGGGAAAGGATGAGAATGGTTCCCTCATGATAATTGAGCTTAAAAGCAGGAAGGCCGGAGTGAGTGCAGTTAAACAGCTTAAAAGGTATGTTGATGAGTTCAGGGAGGATAGGGTGGGTGTGCGTGGTGTTCTCGTGGCTCCATCCATAACCCATGATGCCATGGAGATGCTGGAGGAGGAGGGCCTTGAGTTCAGGGAGATCGAACCCCCACGGGAGCTGAGATCAAACAGGGGCGTTACACTGGATAATTTCCTTTAAAGCCCTTCTATAACCTCTGCAAGCTGTCTGAGTGTCCTGACCTCCATCACGCTTGCCCCGGCATCCCGGTAAAGTGAAACACAGCTATCCACGACGTCCCACTTCTTTTCAGGTTCAGGGTTAAGTATCAGAACCTTCCGGGCCCTCTCTGACATCTCAGCTACCAGTTCAACGCTCTCAGGGATACCATCCCTCCTTGGACCGGCCCAGTCCCTGCAGTCTGAGAGGATAACTATGTATGATTTTCCTGTGAAGGTTACGCCTTCAATAAAATCCCTGAATGCTGTGTACATATTGGATGTTCCGTGGATCATTAAATTCCTGATTCTTGACTCCCTGAGATTCCTGAAGGCATCGTAGAGGTCGTCCTCATCCAGCAGGTGGGTTGTCTCAACTATTCGGCTGTCGAAGTCAAAGAATCGTGAACGGTAGAATGTGCGCTGGGCTGCGTAGATTATGCAGAAGAACCAGTTGCTTATCCAGTCACAAGACCCGCTCACATCACTGAGGAATATGTGCTGGCTCTTCCTCTCCCTCGGTTCTGAGCGTATAAGTTCAAGCACTGTGCCCCCATGTTTAATGTTCTTCCTTATGCTCCGCCTTATATCCGGCTTCATCCTCCTGGACTGGCGTAGCCTCCTTGATCTTCTGTTGGCAATTTTTATTCCAAGTCTGCGGCATAGCTCAAATATCTCCGGGTCGAATGAATTGAGGGTGGACATGTCCCTGTCCATGACTGCGGCCACATCCATTGAAGGGTCAGTTAACTCCTCAATTTCGGGTTTGAGCTGTGAAAGCTCATCAATTCCCATTTCCGCCTCTGAATTGCCTGAAAAATTTTCTGATGACCTTAGGTGATGTAGTCCCTCGCCTTCTCCTGATTCCTCTGATTCATTTTTCGCTGGAACTCCGAAGATCTCCTCGTAGGCCTCCATGAATGCGCCTGCGTGTCTTGGGTCCTTAACGTAAACCGAGAAGAGGGCATCCCTGAGTTCAGGCCTCCCCTTAAATATTCGATAGGCCTCAGATGCGTCCATGGTGCCCCTTATGCTTACCGGGACCCCCCTATCCCTTAATATGTTTGATAGATGAATGATCCTCTTCATCTTTCCCCTCAACCGATTCCACAAGATCAAGGACCTTTGCTTCATCCGCCCTGTTCTTTATAACAACTCCAAGGGTTTCCTTAAGAGTATCGGAGTCCAGGCTATCCTTTCCAAGGGCCATGATGGTCCTGATCCAGTCCACGGTGGCCCTTATGGAGGGTTTCTTGATGATTCCCAGCCCCCTTATCCTGTTTATGAGCATTACAGTTTCCCTGATGAGGCCCTCAGGTGCTGATGGAACGTGAGCCCTCACGATCTCCATCTCACGTTCAGGGTCAGGGTAATCAATGTGGATGTAAAGGCACCTGTCCCTTGTCTCGTCGAGGAGGTTCCTCTGGGAGTTGGAGGTGAGGAAAACCATTATATCATTTCGCAGGTCAAAGGTTCCAAGGTCATTGACCGTTATCTGCTTCTCACCGAGGGCCTGGAGGAGGAAACTCTCGACCTCCTCATCTGCCTTGTCTATCTCATCTATCAGGAGCAGTGAGGGTTTCTCGTTGATGAATGCCGATAGGAGTGGTCTTTTTATGAAGTAATCCTCCCTGAAGACGTCTTCATCGGATCCATGGATTCGTGACTTTTCAAGGCTCAGAAGCTGTTTCTGGTAGTTCCATTCTCCGACTATCTGCTCGAAGGTTATGCCCTCATAGCACTGTATCCTGAAGAACTCTCTTCCCAGTGCCTCTGCAGTTTTTTTAGCTAGAAGTGTTTTACCGGTCCCGGGCGGGCCCTCCACGAGAACAGGTTTTTTCAGTTCCGATGAGAGAAAAAGGGTTATGATGATGTCCCTGCTCGGTATGTATCCCACATTTCTGAGTGATGTGTCGATTTTATCCAGCTTTTCAGTTGTATTCATTCAAACCACTGCCAATGGGGTCTCCAGAATTAGTCTGGCACCCCCTCTTAATAAAACTTTAGATGGGCTTATTCCAGTTCTGATGGTTTCACAGAGATTTTAAAGATCTCAGACCCCCTTATGACATCCAGATCACATTCCATACCGATCCTTTCCTCATTGAGGATTCTGTGAAGGTCATCGACTGTTTCAACTGCTTCGCCGTCGAGGGCTATTATGATATCACCACGCATGACTCCAGCATCTCCTGCCGGACCATCTGAGAGTGATGCAACCATAACTCCCCTATCCGAATTCAGTTTCAGTTTCTCAACTGTTTCTGGCTTCAGCACCATGTTCTGGCAGGCCACTCCCAGGTGGGCCCTTCTTATTTTACCATCCTCTATAAGTTTATCTGCGACTTCCCTGACTGTATTTGATGGTATTGCAAAGCAAAGCCCCTGAGCAGGTCTTATAAGGGCCGTGTTTATCCCCAGGACCCTTCCGCGAAAATCAACCAGTGGTCCGCCTGATTTTCCAGGGTTTAGTGCTGCATCTGTCTGTATAACCCCATCCACGAGCCTCCCTGTCATGGTCCGCAGGGATCTGCCGGTTGCACTCACAACTCCTGCTGTTACTGTGAACTGGAACCCGAAGGGGTTGCCTATTGCCAGGGCAAGCTGTCCCACCCTCACCCTGCTGGAGTCTGCAAATTCAGGTGTTCTGAGTTCATGCTGAGGTTCGATTTTCAGGACCGAGATGTCTGTGTGGGGGTCATCACCAACAACAGTTGCCCGGTACTCTTCCCCTGTGTTCAGTGTTACTTCAATTCTCTCTGATCCGTGGACAACATGACTGTTTGTGATTATATGCCCGTATTCAGTGTATATGAGACCTGAACCTCCACCCACGGTCCTGTTTTTTGATCGGGCCACCGTTGTTACCCTTACAACGGAGGGGCTCACTCTATCGGCTGCACCCATAACAGCCTCTGAGTAGGCATCCATTATTTCCTGCTCTTCAAGTTCTGTTTCACTAAAATCAGATCCCTTGTTAGTATATTTTGATTCGATCATTTTTCTAACTTTTAATTGGTTTTTAAGTTTATTTTAAATGTTCTGGAACTTTTTTCAGGTTACTGAATTTTTAGTTAAATTAAGTTATTAAAAGTCCTTATATATAAAGGTTTTCCCGGGGGTGGTGGGTTTAAATAGGGTAAGAAAGAAGGTATGATTATTAAAGTAAGAGAGGATAATAATGGATCTTCTATCAATGGTGCTCATAGGAGTTGGCCTTGCAATGGACGCCTTCAGCATATCTGTGAGCCGGGGCCTTGCACTCCATGAATCAGAGACAAACTACGCCCTGATATCCGCACTATCCTTCGGAACCTTCCAGGCTGCCATGCCAGTTCTTGGATGGGTGTCTGGTCTTGAAATCCAGAGGCTCGTATCAGCCCTTGCACCCTGGGCAGCATTCATTTTGCTCCTCATAATAGGCCTTAAAATGATCTATGAAAGCCTGATCATGGAGGAGGAAGAATTCATTTTCAGTTACCGTGAACTCCTTGTACTCTCAATTGCAACCAGCATCGATGCCTTCGCAGTGGGTGTGAGCTTCGCCCTCCTTGACATATCCATATGGCTCCCGGTAATTGTCATAGGTCTCATCACATTCATACTATCACTTGCCGGTAGCTACATAGGCGAGAGGGTGGGCCACATATTTGAAAACCGTCTTGAGGCCCTTGGAGGCCTGATCCTCATCCTCATCGGTCTTAAGATCCTCCTGGAAAATGTTTCCTTCACCTGAATTTATGGAAGTGTCTCTATGAGGCTTGGAATATGCCAGATGCAGGTAACCGAAGATAAAGAGAAGAATGTTGGTACTGCCGTTGAGATGATTGTGGAGGCCGCTGAGAGAGGCGCCCGGCTCATTGTGCTTCCTGAGATGTTCACATGCCCCTACGATGTAAACCTTTTTTCAGAGTATGCAGAGGATGAGAATGGATACTCCATAAGAACCATGAGGTCAATTGCCAGGGAACTGGGGATCCACCTGGTCGCAGGTTCCATCCCCGAGGAAACACCTGAAGGCATCTACAACACCTCCTTTGTGATGGACGATGGTGGGAACATCATCGGGAAGCATCGCAAGGTCCACCTCTTCGACATCAATGTTCCCGGAGAGATAAGCTTCAGGGAATCAGATAGCCTGATTGCAGGCGACTCCGTGACCGTTATAGAAACTCCCCAGTGCGTTATGGGTGTGGGGATATGCTATGATATGCGTTTCCCTGAACTTTCAAGGATGATGGCCCTAGGGGGTGCAGAGGTCCTTATATTCCCGGGGGCATTCAATATGACAACCGGACCGGCCCACTGGAGGCTCCTTGTAAGGTCAAGGGCCCTGGATAACCAGTGCTACTGTGTTGCTGCATCACCTGCAAGGAACCCCTCAGCGTCCTATGTTGCCTATGGCCACTCTATGATCGCTGATCCCTGGGGCTCTGTCGTCTGTGAGGCCGATGCATCCCCCTCTGTGATCACAGCAGATATTGACCTGGAAGCCGTGGAGAGGATCCGGAGGAAGCTTCCCCTCCTGAGAAACAGAAGGCCTGATGTGTACGGCTGGAGATCTGGAGTATGAATGATCCGCAAAGGTGTTCAGTATGTCTGATAAAGCCGGAAGGACCTCCCTGATGATACTGCTGACGGGTATCATACTTGCTCTGAGCTCATACCCTGTTACCGGCATGAGAATAGAGGGTTACTGGATCGTATCAGTTATATTCATAATTTCAATGGCTGTTCCATCATTCATATCAACCATAAGGAGCCTCGGGTCCCGTGGCTTTTTACTGATACTCGTTCTTGGCATCTATGCAATTTCGATTGAAACCCTTGCCATAATAACCGGTTTTCCCTACTCTGAGTTCTACTACGGTGATATGATCGGCCTGAAGATACTAGGCTACACCCCCTTCACGGTTCCATTCGCGTGGCTACCCCTGTTCCTTGGATCCGCCTACCTTGCAAAGGAGTGTGTTGAGGGCAGGGTTAAATTTCTGATCCTGGCGGCCCTTATTGCTGCATTAACCGACGTGGTTATTGACCCGGCTGCAGTTGCCCTCAAATTCTGGGTGTGGGTGAATCCGGGGATCTTCTATGGGGTTCCACTACAGAACTTCGCGGGCTGGATTCTCTCAGGTCTGGGGGCTGCACTGATCTCACTGGCAGTGCCCGGTGACTCCCTGCAGGAGATGGGTAATGGTGCTGTATCAAGTCTTTACCTGATAATGTGTTTCTGGACAGGTGCCTGCCTCTTCCTTGGCCTTGAGATACCCTTCATTGCAGGCCTCATGCTCATTGCACTCATATTAAGAACACCCAGGTTTAAATTATGGTGAAGTATCCCGTTGGGTTATATCCAGTGAAACACCCTGTAGTTTATGAGTGCAAGGAATAGAAGGCCGCCGAGGGCAGTGTTAACATGGGGTAAATACCAGTATATCTTCTCTATTCTTATTCTCCTTATTAGAAGCACTGAAAGGGGAAATGCCGGGTATATGAATACCAGGAAGCTCAGTGGATGGAATCCTGTAACGAATACTGTTATAATGGATAGCAGTAACCAGAAGAAGGCTGAAAGTGCAAGGGCCGGTCTTCTGCCGATGAAAACGGGGGTGGTGTTTATACCTGCAATTCTGTCATATTCAGTATCAGGTACGGCCGAGAAGATGTGCATGGCTGCAACATGGCAGTAACCGGCAAAGAGGATCAGCGGGTCCGGAAGGGCGCCCGATGCAAGGTTGTATGCGAATATTCCCGGCATTATATAGAGGTAGTTGGATGAGAAATCCAGGAAGGGTCTCTCCTTGAAGCGAAGTGGGGGTGCGCTGTAGAAGTATGATAAAAAAAGGAATCCCATGAAAATTAGGGCCTCCGTAAGTGTCTGTGATAGCATCATAAGGAAGCTGATGACGGTTACTAGTATTATCGATCTCTTCAATCTTTTTCTCTCATCCTGGGCCAGCATATGTTCTCTGGAGCCCTTCTTGGGGTTCAGAATGTCGGTTTCCTCATCCCACCAGTCATTAACCCCGTATATGAAGATACTGGCCGGAAAGAAAAAGTATATCAGGTAGAGGTAGTAGGCAGGTGAGAGGAAATCTGCAAATCCTGACGCGGCCAGGGTGTATCCTATCACATAGGTTCCGCCTGTGTAGATCCAGAACCTGAACCTGGATATCCTGAAGAGAAATCTCGCATAGTCTCCAAGAACATTCATCTGAACACTGCCCCGAAGGTCATGGACCTCTGCTGACCCTGAGAGGACCCATGAGGCGGAACATGTTAAATACCGCCCCGGATACCACACGGCCCCCTGACGGCTTCACCTTTCGGCTGTAGACTATCATGGGGTCCCTTTCAATGATCCTTGATGTCCACATGTACATGTCAGCCGCTGTCTTTATGGGTACCAGGTAACGGTAGGGGATGTACCGGTAGCCCCTCTCAGCTGTCCTCTGCCAGTCCCTGTAGATGTCTATCTGGGCCCTCAGAAATGACCGGAAATTATCCTCCCTCCCCCTTATCTCATCAGGATCAAGGGATTGGAGTCCGAACCTTTCAAGTTCGTCCATCGGAAAGTATAGCCTTCCAAGCTCAATGTCCTCTGCAATGTCCCTTATGAAGTTAACGTACTGCATGGCCCTTCCAAGGTACCTTGCATGGTGGTATGAATCCGTGTGGAGGCCCATTATGGATGCCATGAAGAGCCCCACGACCTCTGATGAACCAAGGAGGTACTCTTCGAGGGCAGACATTGTACTGTAGGATGATACTGTTATATCCATCTCCATGGACCTCAGGAAGGCCTCTGTCCACTCATCTTCAAAATTTTTTCTCTCTGAAAGCTCCACGAAGGAATCAACCACCACGTCACCTGTGATTTCACCGGAGTATGCTCTCCGGTACCTTTCCACAAATTCATAGAACCCATCAGTATCCTGCGGTACCCGGTCAACGTAGTCATCGGCCTTTCGAAGGAAGCTGTAGAGTATAAAAACGTCTCTCCTGACATCCTTTGGGAAGAATAGCGTGCTGTAGAAGTATGTTTTGCTTCCACGCTTAAATATTGAGTAAATTTTCCCGTCAATCAAAGTTATATCACCCATTAATAGGTTTATACAGTAAAAATCATCCATCCGGATTAATTCCCATATCATCCATCATCTCGTTGCAGACTATCTGGGAGGAGATAAGTGTCATCGGCACGCCTATACCTGGATGGGTGTAATGTCCCGTGTAATAGAGGTTCTTAACCTTCTTACTCTTATGTGATGGTCTCCAGAGGGCTGTCTGTCTGAGTGTATGGGAAAGACCCAGGGCTGTGCCCCTGTATGCATTGTAACGGTCCCTGAAATCATTTATGGCGAATATCCTCTTCACAACAACATGGTCACGTATATTTTCACCCACCTTCCTCTCAAGGTCATCCATGACCCTCCGGTAGAGGCCCTCCCTGAGTTCCTCGTTATCCTCCATGCCCGGCGCGAGGGGGACCAGTATGAAGAGGGTGTCTGATCCCTGGGGGGCAGCAGTCGTATCTGTCCGTGATGGTACATTCACATAGTAGGATGGTCTCTCTGGCCACCTCGCCCTCCGGGGGTCAAATACCTCCTGGAATTTATCGGCCCAGTCCCTCTCCAGGAAGAGGTTGTGGTGTTCAAGGGCATCTATAACCCTGTCAACTCCGAGGTAGGCTACAAAGGCTGATGGTGCCATTACCCTGGACTCCCAGTATGCCTCATCATAGGTCCTGTGGGGTTCATCAAGAAGTTCCAGTTCACTGTGGGGGTAATCCGCATTCACCAGGACCGCATCAGCTTCATAGATGTTCCTGTCGGTTATGATAGATGTTGCCACTCCATCGATTACCTCTATCCTTTTAACCTCCTCGTTGAAGTGGAATCTGGCTCCATGTTCAAGGGCGAGTTCATATATTGATTGGGCAACCCTCCTTATACCCCCCTCAGGGTAGAAGACTCCAAGGGTCATGTCGATATGGGACATTATATGATACATTGAGGGTGTGTTCTGTGGTGCGCTTCCAAGGAATCCCATTGAGTACTGGAGTATCTTGCGGGCCTCGTCACTCTTAAATCGCCTGTTAACGAAGTGTTCAAGAGATTCGAGTATGTTGAGCCTCAATCCCTGTAGCAGGAGCTTTCCATTAAGGAAGTCCAGGACTGACCTGTAGTCCCTGTAGAGCATTTCCTTCACAACCGAGTCGTAGAGTTTACCGGCTGATTCCAGGTACTCCCTGAGTCTTTCACCCCCATCTTCCTCAAAGCTGTCAAAGAGTTCATAGTTCTTTTCAATATCAGATGATACATCAACTACCCTTCCCCCGTCAAAGAATACGCGGTATGCTGGTTCAAGTTTTTTGAGGTCATAGAAATCCTCTGGCCTGGCATTGAACTCTGCGAAGAAGTTTTCAAAGACGTCTGGCATGAGGTACCATGATGGTCCCATGTCAAAGGTGAATCCCCCCTCACTGTAGACGCTTGCACGTCCCCCAGGACCCTCATTTTTCTCAATGACAGTTACTTCCAGCCCCTTCTGTGCAAGGAGTGCCGCTGCAGATATTCCCCCGAATCCAGCTCCAACAATCACAATATTCATAAAACCACCACAGACCATATTAATAGTATTATGTTGAAGCAGATATAAAAACTTCATTAAATGGATATTTCATTATTGAAATGTGCAGAAACAGTGATGTGTCGACGCATAGATATGATGTGAAAAGGAGGGGTGGATGAACAATGTCCTCTCTGATCCTTAAATCAGTTTAACTGAAGAATCAAAGGAACAGCACGTTATCGCACACTAGCCAGACCATAAATCAACTAAAGAAAAGAAACAGCAAAAACTGATAATTTACTTGCATGTCATCGTCCTGACTGGATCTTTTTAAGGGACTTGTTTGCAGCCTTCTTGAAGTCCTTATCACCCTTTCTTCTGGCCTTCTTGATGGGTTCTATGGCCCTCTCATCTCCAAGGTCTCCAAGGGACCTTACAGCTGCAAGTTTAACACCCCAGTCCTCATCATCAAGGGCAGCTATAAGGGGCTCCACTGCACGCAGATCTCCCAGTTCACCCAGGGACCTTGCAGCAAACTTCCTTACGCCCCAGTCCTCATCACTGAGGGCCTCTATGAAGTGGTCTGTAACACGGGGATCTCCTATCTTCTTGAGTGCGAAGGTTGCGTATCTCCTGATTTCGCCCTCCGCCGTATCCATTATCTCCATTAGTTTCTCAAGGGATGCTTCACCAAATTCTGCAAGTTTTTCAGCTGCTTTAAACCTTACGGGATGACTTTCATCCTCCAGAAAAGCTATGAGTATTTCAACTGATTCCTCTGAAGGTTCAAGTTTTTCTATGGCCTCCATCCTCTTCTGAGGCTCCATTAGCCTCATTTCCTTCAACCTTGCATTGACCATAAGATCACCTGTTTTTTCCTGATATGCCGTAATCTCCGAACCTCTCCAGTAACCAAAGACAACTGACTTCCGACCATGCCTACGTGTTCAGCTCCATCAATGAAAATTAATTTATCTCCCCGATGATATAAATATTCCACAGTAATTCAATGGAGATTCCCATGAAGAATCCTGCATGGAATACTGAAACAATCCGTGAAATAATCCGGCTTGGAAGGCTCCCCTTCCTTGGAGCCGGCTTTATACTCTATGCCACTGGAGCTGTCCTTGCAGCCATAGAGACTGGACATATTTCAGCGGAACAGTTCATCGCCGGTTACCTCATAGTTATGCCAGCACACCTATCTGTATCCTACAGCAACGACTACTATGACTTTGACCTTGACAGACCGGATTCTTCAACGAAGTACTCCGGTGGAAGCGGTGTCCTCCAGAGGCACCCTGAACTGCGAAGCTTCGCTGGAGATTTGCAGTTTTTCTTATAGCCGCATCCATAACACTGTCCATAATTTACACCATAACCCTCCGGAATCCCTCAGTACTCCTGCTTACTGTTTCTGGAAGCCTCCTTGGATGGTTCTACAGTGCACCGCCCCTCAGGCTTTCATACAGGGGCCTTGGTGAACCGGCAACCGCCATCACCGGATTCATATTTCCAGCCATGGGTTACTCTGTAATGGCAGGTGGGCCTGACATCCGGATTCTGCTCTTCTCGGTACCGATAATGCTGCTGCAGCTCGTATTCATAATAAACGTTGAGATACCCGACCTCCGGGAGGACCTGCTGGGAGGTAAAATGACCCTTCCAGTCCACCTCGGGGTCAGAGATTCCCGCAGGATAATGATCCTTGCATCAGCCACCGCAACGGTGATGCTGGCCCTTCTTTCATTATCAGAGAGTTTCAGTCCCGGGATCAATTTCCTGGTAATAGCAGCCCTATCACTCACAGTCACAATCCCGTGCATCCATTCACTCTACGGTTCAGGGGATAGAGAGGATGTTGCAAGCAAATCTGAGCTTGTTATGAACTCCCTCATAGTCTTCGGCATGCTTGACCTCATATATTTAACGACAGTCCTGGTGACGCCATGAAGACCTACAGACTCATGGATGACCTTGAAATATGTGACCTGTCCCTCATCATTGAGGATTCCATGGTCATTGCAGACCTCCACCTGGGCTACGAGCAGTACCTCAACACACAGGGTGTTATGGTACCCGGTTTCCAGTTCAGGAGGATAATTGAACGGATAGACGCCATACGGGACGTGTCCGGAGCCTCAGGTATCATCATAAACGGGGACCTTAAACATGAGTTCGGAAGGGTGAGCTGGCAGGAGAACCGTGAGATCATCAGAATGATGCAGTACCTTGAGGAGAACTTCAGGGATATAACCATCATCAGGGGAAACCATGACGCCCTCATACCCTACATGTCACAGGTGTCACATCTCAGTGTCACCGAAACCCTCAAGATATCCTGTTTCCTCCTTGCACACGGCCACGTTGTACCCGAAGACCTTGATGCTGAGACAATAATCATCGGCCATGAACATCCCTGTGTGGGTTTAAGAAGCGGTGAGAGGGTTGAGAAGATCAAATGTTTCCTGCTTGGCCCCTTCAGGGACATGAAACTCCTTGTGATGCCCTCCTTTAACTTCGTTACAGAGGGTTCAGACATCCTCCATGAGGATATACTCTCCCCCTTTCTGAGGGAGTCTGAACTCACTGAATTCCTGGTTTATGGTGTTGAGGACTTTGAGATCTTCGAATTCGGGACCGTGGGGGACCTTCTGAAGTTTCAGCAGAAAACAGGTTATCCGGGTGATTGAATGATAAAGAAACAGGAGAGGATGTACACATCCGGAGAGATACACTCCATACTCCATCCATGGGTGAGTGAATGGTTCAGGAGGACCTTCGATGACTTCACAGAGGCCCAGAGGTATGCCATAATGGACATCCACAGGGGAAGGAATGTCCTGGTATCCTCCCCTACAGGGTCCGGCAAGACCCTCACCGCCTTCCTATCGATAATCAGCGAACTGACGAGACTTGCAGATGATGGGGAGCTTGAGGACAGTGTCTACTGCATATACATATCACCCCTCAAGGCGCTGGACAACGACATTGAACGGAACCTGGAGGAGCCCCTCAGTGCCATCAGGGATATCGCCGCAGGGGAGGGCAGGGACCTTGAGATAAGGAAGGCTGTCAGGACAGGGGACACTACCAGCTATGAAAGGTCACGGATGCTCAAAAAACCACCCCACATACTGATAACAACTCCTGAGACACTCTCAATACTCCTTGTCGCACCAAAATTCAGGGAAAAGCTTTCAACCGTCCGCTATGTTATAGTTGATGAGATACACTCCCTTGCAGATAATAAGAGGGGAGTCCATCTCTCCCTCAGCCTTGAGAGGCTGCAGCACCTCGTGGGGGACTTCACAAGGATCGGTCTCTCAGCAACCGTCCACCCCCTCGAGAGGGTCGCGCGGTTCTTGGTTGGTTACAGCTACGGTTCAGAGAGGGAGTGTCTGATAGTTGACGTCAGCTACCTGAAGGAACTGGACATCGACCTCATATGCCCCGTGGATGATATCGTTGCCGCTGATCCCGAGGAGATAGGGAACGCCCTCTATGACATCCTCCATGACCTCATAGAGGATCACAGAACAACCCTGATATTCACAAACACCAGGAGCGGTACTGAAAGCGTTGTATATAACCTTAAAAGTCGTTTCCCTGAGAGTTACAGTGATAGCAACATCATGGCCCACCATTCATCACTCTCAAGGGAGATCCGACTTGAAACCGAGGAGAAGCTCAAGAGGGGTGAACTGAAGGCGGTTGTGTCATCCACCTCCCTTGAACTCGGTATCGACATAGGCTACATAGACCTTGTGGTGCTTCTGAGTTCCCCCAAATCAGTTTCAAGGGCCCTCCAGAGGATCGGGAGGAGCGGCCATCAGCTTCACCAGAGATCTAAGGGGAGGATAGTTGTTGTGGACAGGGATGACCTTGTTGAGTGTTCACTCATACTCAAAAATGCCCTTGAGGGTAAAATCGACTCCATCAAGGTACCCGAGAACTGCCTGGATGTGCTGGCCCAGCACATATACGGGATGGCCATCGAGAACCCCTGGGACATCGACCATGCCCTTGCGGTCATAAGGAACAGCTACTGTTACAGGAACCTCAGTAGGGAGGATTACCTCTCTGTCCTCAGTTACCTGGCCGGTGAGTACGTGGAACTTGAGGAAAGGTACGTGTACGCCAAGATCTGGGTTGACTATGATAAGAACCAGTTCGGGAAGAGGGGTAAACTTGCAAGGATGCTTTACTCCACCAACATAGGCACGATACCGGATAGAAGCGCTGCGGTTGTGAAGTGCGGCGGTAAGGTCGTGGGGAGAATCGAGGAGGACTTCATGGAGAAGCTCAGGAAGGGGGACACCTTTGTGCTTGGGGGCAGAATATACCGCTTCAACTATGCCAGGGGCATGACCGTGAACGTCACTCCGGCCTCAGGGCCTCCGACGATCCCCTCATGGTTCTCAGAGCAGCTACCCCTCTCCTTTGATCTTGCATTGGATATACAGCGCTTCAGGGATATAATGGATGGAAAGTTTCAGTATGGACGTTCCAGGGATGAGATAATGGAATTCATAATGAGCTACCTTCATGTGGACGAAAGGGCGGCGTCCTCCATCTACGAATACTTCCGTGAGCAGTACCTCTACGCCGGAATACCCAGTATAAGGAGAATGCTGGTGGAGTACTACACAGGTTTCGGTGGGAGGAAGTTCATTGTATTCCACAGTCTCTTCGGGAGGAGGGTGAACGATGCAATCTCCCGTGCAGTCGCCTACGTCATTGCCAGACGCTACCGGAGGGATGTTATGATATCTGTATCTGACAATGGTTTCTACCTCAGTTCAGAGGGCAAAATGGGTGGTCTTGAGGCCTTCAGGGAACTTGAACCTGAAAACCTGAGGAATGTGCTCAAGAAGGCCCTTGACAGGACAGAGACGCTGGCAAGCAGATTCAGGCACTGTGCTGGCCGTGCACTTATGATACTTCGGAGGTACAGGGGCGAGGAGAAATCGGTTGGCAGGCAGCAGGTGCGGGGTAAGATACTCCTCAAATTTGTGAGTGAACTTGATGATAAGTTCCCTATCCTCGAGGAAGCGCGGAGGGAGGTCATGGAGGACTACATGGACATTGAAAATGCCATCAGGGTGCTTGAATGGATAAGGGACGGTGATATGGAGATAAAACAGATCAACACCCGCATACCATCACCCTTCGCCTTCAACCTTGTGGCCCAGGGTTAC
The DNA here is from genome assembly GCF_000008645.1 of Methanothermobacter thermautotrophicus str. Delta H. Lineage (NCBI taxonomy): Archaea > Methanobacteriati > Methanobacteriota > Methanobacteria > Methanobacteriales > Methanobacteriaceae > Methanothermobacter > Methanothermobacter thermautotrophicus. The sequence goes on along the minus strand of NC_000916.1, from coordinate 1,644,708 downwards.
CTGGATGTCCTCAAATATGAGGACAGGATAGAATTCATAAGGAGAATGCACCAGGCGATAATAGATGAAATAAAAAGGTAGGTGGATGTCCTGAAAACTGGATCAGCTCCTCAGTATGAGCATCCTGTTGCCACCTCTCCTGAACTCATAGTCCACCTCCACCACATCAACATCAACTCCCCTCATCCCATCATTTATTAGTTCCCTTGCATAATCCGCCAGTTCACCGTTTTCCCTGACGATGGGGTACACCCTCACCTCTGAGCCCACCCTTGTGAGTTCTTCAAGGGCTTTTCTATGGAATTCCCGGTCAAGCCTGTGCTCGTAGATGAACAGGAGGTGTGATGAGACCACCAGGTCGAATTCACCGTCATCAAAGGGTAGCTCCCTGAGATCCCCCCTGATGTACAGGGCGGGGTTCAGTCTGTAGCTTTCCTCGAAGCAGCTGCATGCTTCAAGGCGTTTTTCAAGCATCTCATCAGGGGATTTATAGAATTCCCATTTAAAGGTATCTTTAATTCTTTTTAATGCTTCTGTGAGGGTCCGGAGGTGCTCCCTGCACATTTCACCGAGGATCCCTGGTTCCTCGCCGTACATGATGTCACATGCCCTCACATCAAAACCAGCTGCGGCCATGATGGGGGTGAATGAACTGGCACCCCCCGGGCAGTCCAGTATCCGGAGGTCCCTCAGGTCGGGAGGGTTGAGGTTGAACATTTTAAGGTACTCCCTGCATGTGCGGGCCGTGAATAGTGGCCCTTCCACAGGTTCTTTCATGGATTCACTCCTTCAGGTTCTGAAATTAAAGATTGTCATCTCATGGTCCACTACATTAATTATGTTCAATCACCTAATTCACCCTTCACCTCACCGAAATGTTTATATAGGAGTATTCTAACATATAGGTTTGTGTGTCTCATACACACATCACCCCCTTATTATGGCTTTCAACATCCGGGATATTCGTTCTGTTGAAAGCACAAAAAAATATCAGCTTCCAGAGATGTGAAAAAATAAAGCACCTCCCCGTTTTTTCACTCCTAACAACCCCCCTTAAAATCTCTGGAAGCTACCCCCCATATTATCACATGCAGGGACTATTTCTAAGTTTATATGAAGGCCAGCTTCAATTTAGTGCATGCTATCATCTCACAGTTTTTTCAGCTAAGATCACAGAATACGTTCCGCAGATAAACAGAGAACCCTGCTTTTAAAGCATCAAAGGAACACTCCATGAGATATGAAACGCAAGAGAACCCCTGGAAGACAGAAAACTGATTTTAAAATTAAGCAATAATATAAATGAACAGATCCACATATTAGACTACATGAAAGCACTTGTGGTATATTACTCAAGAACCGGGAACACAAGGGAGGTTGCAGCCAGAATAGCCGATGAACTTGGATGCGATATCGAGGAGATCCATGATACCCAGAAACGTACAGGGATCATAGGATTTATAAAATCAGGTTACCAGGCTGCAAGGGGGAAGGACACCGTCCTTGAACCCTATGAAAAGGACCCCTCCAGTTACGACCTTGTGATAGCTGGAACTCCGGTATGGGCTGGTAAGCATCTGTACCCATAAGCACCTACCTGAAGGAGAACCGTTCAAAGATAAAGAATGTGGCCTTCTTCTGCACCTACGGTGGAAGCGGTGCAGAGGGAACATTCAGGACCATGAAGGAAATCCTTGGTATGGAACCCATCGAAACAGTCGCAATCACAGAGAGGGAGATAAAGGAAGATACCTGCGACTGCAAGATAGAACCCTTCGTAAGGGATGTTGAAGAACCATTCAGAAAACCATCAGAACCCCAGTGAATCCATATCCCCCGGATGCTGAAGAACCATTCAGAAAACCATCAGAACCCCAGTGAATCTATATCCTCATAGTATGGTTTTATATCAATAACCGGGGAACCGTCCAGGGCATCAAGGCCCCTGACCCTCAGTATCTCCCCACACTCAAGTAGCTCCACAAGACAGAGCCCCACAGGGTTGGGCCTCGCAGGAGCCCTTGTAGAGAAAACACCCCTCTTCTTCCTTTTACCCCTGGGTACCACCCTTAAAACATTCCTCTCAGCGAGGTGCAGCCAGTATAAAACAAAGATGTGGCTGAAGAGTTCAAGACCGTCCACCGCGTCCAGGTACTCTGGAAAGATGTGGATCTCACTTTCCTCGCTGGAAAACCTTCCCTGTGCCGGTGCATCGCTCCTGGTCTTGAAGGGTGACCTTACAACCCCGACGGGCCTTATCCTTATTTCCATGTCACTCATCTCAGCTCCGCTATAACGGTGCAGGGTGCGCTGTCAACAGATCCAAGCATCCATGGAACAGCAAACACCCTCCCGGTAACCTCCCGGACCCTGTCAAGTTTCATGTCCTCTATGAGAAGGAGGGGGTCTCCGTACTCGGGCCTCTCCATGAAGGCGTTTCAGATGGGCCATCCTCCCCTCAGAGGGCCTTGATGAAGTGGATATCGATATACAGTCAATTCCAAGAGCCCTTATCCCCTTGAAGTTTCTTCTTATATGGTCTATGAGTTCAGGGTCTATCCATGGATTGTCTCTGAGGTAAACATCCTCTCCCCTGCGTGACCCGAAACCTGTTTTTATGATGAGGAGCTCACAGTCAACAACGTCAATGTCATCCTTTCCTATGGGGACACCTGGGCCCGCATCCACCTCAACTATGGAGACCTCATTGAAGATAAGGTCATCTATACTGTAGTCAGAGATCCTCCTTCCTCCCTCAATGAAGTGGGCCGGTGCATCTATGTGTGTACCTGCATGGTTGCTGGTCCGGATGGTGTGGGTCTCATATCCATCATTCCCTACAGTGGTGTTGATGGTTATGCTGACATCCTCAAGGGATGGGTGGACCGGTGATCTGTCCTCAAGGTGATAGGAGAGCAGCTCATACATTTTTATTCCTCACACCGTGAATGCAGTTTACTGCACTGCTCTATGAAATCCACAACCATATTATCCCTTAGGTAATAGCGCGCCATCTTACCATCCCTCTCATAGTCAACCATCCCGGCGTTCCTGAGGATCCTCAGCTGATGTGAAACCGCTGACTGGGTTACATCCAGTAATGATGCCAGTTCACATACGCAGAGGGAGTCCAGTGAAAGCGCCATGAGTATCTTAAGTCGTGTTGGCTCAGATAATATCTTAAAAATGTCACAGATCCCCCTTATATCATCGATGGAGGGCATTTCAGCCCTCACCCTCAGCACCCGTTCCCTGTCTGTATGCTCAATTTCACAGATATCCCTCTTCATGAAATACTTTATAGATGGAACCGTAGATAATAATAACGCAGAGACTCTGGTGAAATATTCGGATGGATTAAAATGGCAGTGGACTGGATAAGGATAAGGGACCTTGTGGGGGAGGAGCACACCTACAGTACAGGTCCCCGTGGCAATGCAGTGGAGATTCGTGTGAGTGAGAGGAAGATAACCGTGACATACCTTCAGGATGATGAACCCGTGCAGAGGGTTTTTATTAAGTCCAATATTGTCTATTATGATTACAGTTCAGAGCATCTGAGAAAAAAGTACAGCTAGAATTGAATTTCGGCTGATCCGCTTTAAGTAATGGAATGATACCATGAAGACCATCATATTTGACATTGATAAGACCCTCCTTGTGGGTTCCCACTGCCACTTCTACTCCTTCAGGCTGGCATTCAGGGAACTGTTTGATGTTGATGTCAGGATAGATATCGGGAACATGCAGGGGATGACCGATAAGGAGATAATATTCAGGACAGCTGCTGAACATGGCCTTGAAATTGATGAAGACGATTTCAGGAGGATAGTCGACAGGATATCATACAACTACAGGCTGAACCTTGGCAGGGATAATATAAGGCCCCTTGATGGTGCCGGGGCGGTCCTTGAGCACCTAAGGGATGCAGGGATACCCCTTGGAGTTGTAACCGGTAACATTGAACCCGTGGCCTGGCTGAAACTCAGGGAAGCATCCTTTGATACCCACTTCCGGTTCGGAGGCTTCGGTAATGAGGGCTGCAGCAGGGCCTCAATTCTGAGGCTGGCCCTTGAAAGAGCTTCAGGTATCTATGGAAACCTCAAGGCAGGGGATGTTATTGCCGTGGGGGACACACCCCGTGATATTGCAGCCGGCCGGGAAGTGGGTGTCACAACGGTGGGGGTTGCAACAGGTGATTTCAGCATGGATGAACTTGAGGATGCTGGTGCAGACCACGTCCTTGAGGGACTGTTTGATGTTGATGCTTTTCTTGAGATAGCAGGGTATCCTTACCCGGTAACCTCAGAGGTTCCGAGATGATTCCTGCAATCAGATAAGGGATTTGTTATCATGAAAGATATCCAGAATAAAACCAGGGAAAGAGGGGTTTGTATTAAGATCCCTCTAACAATAAAAGACCAGAGAGAGGTGCTCAGATGAAGATCCTTATAACCGGTTCCTCGGGCATGCTGGGAAGCGACCTCGTGGACATCCTATCCCGGAGGCATGAGGTTGTAACATCAGGCTCCCTTGACATCCGTGACCTTGAGGGTGTTATGGAACTCCTCAGGGAGACCCGGCCCGACGCCGTTGTACATGCCGCGGCATTCACAGACGTTGACTGTGCAGAAACAGAGAGGGATAAAGCATACCAGGTGAACGTGCTTGGCACCAGGAACATTGCAGCTGCGGCATCAGCTGTGGGGTCATCCATCCTGTACATATCAACGGATTACGTCTTTGATGGAGAAAAAGGTGATGGATACCTTGAATTTGATGAACCAAATCCCCTTAACTTCTATGGTAAAACAAAGTACCTCGGCGAGGTTTCGGTGCGTCAGCTTTCAGAGAGGTTCTACATTGTCAGAACATCATGGTTGTTCGGAAGGAACGGGAGAAACTTCGTGGGGACCATGGTTGAACTCGCTGAGAGGGGTCATGAAATAAGCGTTGTGGATGACCAGTACGGATCCCCGACCTACACCCGTGACCTTGCAGCAGCCATCGGGAACCTGCTGGAGAGACCGGCCTACGGGGTCTATCACCTCACAAATTCTGGTCAGTGCTCGTGGTATGAATTTGCCATTGATATATTCAATGAACTCGGCATGGAAGTGTGCCTGAAACCCGTGAAAAGCCATGAATTCCCCAGACCCGCCCGGAGGCCCTCATTCTCTGTTCTCAGAAACTATAACTGGTCCATGGAGGGTTTCAAACCCCTGAGGAACTACAGGGACGCCCTGAGGGATTACCTCAAAGATGCGGGTTTTGTAAAATGAATGAAAGTCTGAGGAGGTGAAGCATGAAGGGAATAGTTCTTGCAGGTGGCTCAGGGACCCGCCTCTACCCGATAACAAGGGCTGTTTCAAAGCAGCTGCTGCCGATCTATGATAAACCAATGATATACTACCCCCTATCCGTCCTTATGCTGGCGGGAATAAGGGACATACTTATAATATCAACACCCCGGGACCTTCCACTCTACAGGGATCTTCTGGGGGACGGCTCGCAGTTCGGGGTCAGGTTCTCCTACAGGGTCCAGGAGGAACCCCGGGGGATTGCGGATGCATTCATCGTGGGTAAAGATTTCATAGGGGACTCAAAGGTTGCCCTTGTTCTGGGTGACAACGTCTTCTACGGGCACAGGTTCAGTGAAATACTCCGCAGGGCGGCTTCACTGGAGGATGGCGCTGTCATATTCGGTTACTATGTCAGAGACCCGCGTCCCTTCGGGGTGGTTGAATTTGACAGTGAAGGCAGGGTTATCTCCATTGAGGAGAAACCATCACGGCCAAAATCGAATTACGTTGTACCCGGCCTCTACTTCTATGACAACCAGGTTGTTGAGATCGCAAGGAGGATAGAACCCTCAGATAGGGGTGAGCTTGAGATAACATCAGTCAATGAGGAATACCTCAGGATGGGTAAACTCAGGGTCGAGCTCATGGGTCGTGGGATGGCCTGGCTGGATACAGGGACCCATGATGGTCTCCTTGAGGCAAGCAGCTTCATAGAAACAATACAGAAGAGGCAGGGTTTCTACATTGCATGCCTGGAGGAGATCGCCTACAACAATGGCTGGATCACCAGGGAGGATGTGCTTGAAATGGCCGAAAAGCTTGAAAAAACAGATTACGGTAAGTACCTCAGGGACCTTGCGGAGGGGAACTTCCATGGCTGAATTCCGGTTCATAAAAACCAGCCTTGATGGTGCCATAATCATAGAACCCGAGGTGTACACGGACGAGAGAGGATACTTCATGGAGACATTCAATGAGGCCATATTCCAGGAAAATGGCCTTGAAGTCAGGTTTGTGCAGGACAACGAGTCTATGTCAGTTAGGGGTGTCCTCAGGGGACTGCACTTCCAGAGAGAAAAGCCCCAGGGAAAACTTGTGAGGGTTATAAGGGGCGAAATCTTTGATGTTGCAGTGGACCTCAGGAAGAACTCAGATACCTATGGTGAATGGACTGGCGTCAGGCTCTCAGATGAGAACAGAAGGGAGTTTTTCATCCCAGAGGGCTTTGCACATGGATTCCTGGCCCTCTCAGATGAGTGCATAGTTAACTACAAATGCACCGAGCTTTACCACCCTGAATATGACTCAGGGATCCCCTGGGACGACCCTGACATTGGAATAGACTGGCCACTTGAAATGGTGGATGATCTGATAATCTCAGAGAAGGACAGAAACTGGAAACCCCTCAGGGAGAACCCTGTATACCTGTGAGGAGATCTGAATGGAGAAGATTCTTGTAACCGGGGGGGCTGGTTTCATAGGGAGCAACTTCATAAGGTACATGCTCCAGGAACACCCCTACCATATAATAAACCTTGACGCCCTCACCTACTGCGGAAACCTTGAGAACCTGAGGGGGGTTGAGGATGAACCCCGCTACACCTTTGTGAGGGGGAGCATAACCGACAGGAAACTCGTGGATGGAATCATAAAGGACGTGGACGCCGTCATTAACTTTGCAGCGGAGTCACATGTGGACCGCAGCATCGAGGATCCAGAGATATTCATAAGGACAAATATCCTGGGCACACAGACTCTGCTGGAGGCCTCAAGAAAACATGGAGTTGAAAGGTTCATACAGATCTCAACCGATGAGGTCTATGGTTCAGCAGAGAAGGGTTACTTCACAGAGGAGACACCCCTGGCACCCAACAGCCCCTACTCCGCCAGCAAGGCCTCTGCGGATCTCATGGTGAGGGCATATCACAGGACCTATGGTCTGCCAGTCAATATAACCCGCTGCTCAAACAACTATGGACCCTACCAGTTCCCTGAAAAACTCATACCCTTAATGATAACAAATGCCCTTGAGAATAAGCCGCTGCCTGTCTACGGTGATGGGATGAATGTCAGGGACTGGATACATGTCCTGGACCACTGCAGGGCAGTTGACCTTGTTCTGCACCGCGGACGTGTAGGTGAGGTCTACAATATAGGGGGTAACAGTGAGAGGAGGAACATAGAGATCGTTGAGCTGATAGTGAGGGAGCTTGGCAAGGATGAATCCCTCATAAGGTTCGTTGAGGACCGCCCGGGACATGACCGGAGATATGCAATCGATGCCAGTAAGATACGGAATGAACTTGGCTGGAAGCCCCTTTACTCATTTGAGGAGGGTATCAGGGAGACCATAAGGTGGTACATTGATAACAGGGACTGGTGGGAGAATATAAAGAGCGGGGAGTACCTCAGGTACTATGAGAGAATGTACGGTGGGAGGCTCCAGGATTAGTGGTCTTTTCCTGATGGATGCTATTCCGGATCTCCCCAAGATTAATCTCTATGAAATTCCTGAGAAAGGATATTCCGGATCTCCCCAAGATTAATCTCTATGAAATTCCTGCTTGAGGGATCTGCAAGTATCCCCAGCTGTCTTTTTCCTGTTTTCAGGTGGGCCGCCTCAAGGATGTTCTGGATATCAGAGACGTCCATTTGAAGGACGGCCCTCACTCTCTCCCTGTCAGATTCTGAGAGCTGCGAATACCCCTCGATTATCTGCGACCTGAATCTTGAGGCCAGGTTTGTCCTTCCACGAGCCCAGCGCCTTAGAATGAATGATGGGACCCTTGTGAAGAGTTCAAGGGATTCAATAACATCGTCCTCGGTTATTTTCATGATCATATCTGTGGCGATAGGTTTATATAACACTAACCCACAGAATGTTAGTAAGTACTTACATAAGTGGTATCATGGTCTCAACAGAGAAGAGGATAACCAATGCTGCAAGGGAACTCTTCATAAAGAGGGGGTACAGAGGTACAGCTACCCGTGAAATCGCATCGCGGGCCGGTGTGAGTGAAGTAACAGTATTCAGAAAATTTGGATCCAAGAAAAATCTTCTCAAAAGGATAATGGATGAGAGCACTGAAAGGCTGTCCCAGGTACTTGAAGTCCTTGATGGGGATGGTGACCCGCGTGATGTACTTGAGGAAGTCAGCGAACAGCTAATCCGGGTAATGGTCGAGGAGAAGATCGACCTCCTCTTCGTAATGATGGTTGAGAGGGAACTTGAAGAACACGGTTTTGAGGAATGGGAGGTTCCTGATTCAGCTGGCAGATTGATATACAATTCAATTGAGGCTTACCTGAGGAAGAAGATCGATGAGGGCTCCTTAAGGGCTGTGGATCCTGGGACCGCTGCAGAGATTATTGTAAGCTACATCTCACATGCAAGTCTCAGTTCACACTTCCGTGGACATGAAACACCATCAGCCGGGCGGTTCATGGACATATTATGGAACGGTATGGCAGGAGGTGGTATGATTAAGGGATAGTCGCCGGGGGGATCTCAGGGATCTTACAGATACATTCCGGAGGGTTGCTGAAAACCCTGCTTCAAGGATACTTCTAAAGCATATGACAGGGGAGTGCCGGAAGGACGGAGCTCCAAGAATAGAAAGTGCCCTGAAACATTTCCTCCATGGTGATGAATGCTGCTTTGAGTGCAGGTTACTGTCCAGTATCCTTGGACTCATAGTGAAGAGGGGAGCGGATGCCTTTGGCGTGAAGGAGGAGGATATACGGGAACAGATGCATGATCAATACTGGTTCAGGGGCCTCATCAGCGTCCTCAGGGGCATCGGGTTTTCGGTGTTAACAGGCCATTCATACCCGGAGCCCCCTTCCAGGTTGTATGGAACATTACAAAGCGCTGCAACATGAAGTGTAAACATTGCTATGAATACGCCGGTCGAAAATCATGTGAAATGAAACCTTCTGAAGGTCTCAGGGTTATAGACACCCTCGCAGACGCAGGTGTAACATCCCTTGCCTTTTCGGGTGGAGAACCAAGCATACACCCCACCATAATAGAGTACATATCAAGGTCCCATGAAAACGGCATGTACACTGCCATGGCAACCAATGGCTACATCTTCAGTGACATGGATGCTTGCAGTAAATTCGTCGATGCGGGCCTGCAGTTTGTCCAGATAAGCATAGATTCAATAAGGCCAGAGGTCCATGACAGATTCCGTGGTGTTGATGGCTCATGGGAGAGGGCCTGTGAGGCCGTTAAAAACTTCTCAGAGTACGACATCCTTGTGGAGGTTGCGACCACTGTAACCTCAGAGAACTGTATGCATCTGGCCGGCATGGGTGAATTCTTCCATGAGCTGGGTGCAGACTGGTTCATGCTCTACAACTTCATACCCGCTGGCAGGGGAAATGAGAACCAGGAACTGGACATAAGCCCGGGTGAAAGATACAGGGTCCTCTGTGATGCCCACCACAGTAACCTCCAGGAGAAAATCCAGATACTTTCAACGGCGCCACAGTTCGCACCAATTGCAGCGGGTCTCAGCCATGATAAGAAGATAATACCCACCCACTTCTATAACCCCGAATACACAGAGGAAACTCTTCAGCTGGCTGAATTCATCGGTGGATGTGGCGCTGGAAGATTTTACCTTAGCATAGAACCTGATGGCGATATCTACCCCTGCGTATTTTTCCCCCACCGTGAGGATATGCGTGTGGGAAACATTCTCGAAGACAGCTTTGAAGATTTATGGAAGACAAATAAGGTCCTCAAGACCCTCAGGGACAGGGATGAACTCACAGGTCACTGTGGATCATGCGAATCAAGATACATCTGCGGCGGCTGCAGAGCACGCGCCCTATCCTACCTTGGGGACATCCGTTCACCGGACCCCGGCTGTGTGAACAACATGAGTGAATGGTGCAGAATCTGTGGAGAAAAAGAGACTGGTGGTGTTTAATTGGACGTCGTGCTTATAAACCCCGAGGACAGGACAGCCGTGAAAAATAAACTGGGCTTTGTTTTGCCGCCCCTCAACCTGATGTACCTTGGAGCCTCCCTTGAAAGGGCATCCTTCAGTGTTAAGATAATCGACGATGACCTCCGGAGAATGGGAGTTGAGGGGGTTGCCAGACTCGTTGAGAGGATCAACCCCTTCATCGTGGGAATAACCGCAACCACCGCAACAATAAGAACATCTCTCGAGTACATAAAGGCCATAAAGGATCGTTTACCCAACGTCCTGACGGTTATAGGCGGTCCTCACCCCACATTTCTCCCTGTAGACACACTGAGGGAGTGCAGGGACCTTGATGTTGTTGTCATGGGTGAGGGTGAGGCCACCATCGTTGACCTTGCAGAGAACCATGAGAGGGGAGGATCCCTGGATGGTGTTGCAGGTATCACCTACCGCGAGGGTGACAGGATACGGACAAACGAACCCCGGCCCCTCATAGAGGACCTTGATGAGATACCCTTCCCCGCAAGGCACCTGGTGCCCTTCAGGGACTATGAGACATCCAGCCAGGACGCCGGGGGGATGATAACCAGCCGCGGCTGTGTCTACCCCTGCAGGTACTGTTCATCATCCCTCATAATGGGTAAGAAGTTCAGATTCAGGAGCCCGGAGAACGTAGTGGATGAGGTTGAGGAACTTGTGGAGGTTTATGGCCTCCATGATATAGCATTCCTTGACGACACCTTCATGCTCCACCGACCCCGTGCCAGGGAGATCTCTGAGGAGATCCGGAGGAGGAACCTTGATGTGAGCTTTGTCACGTCCTCAAGGGTGGATATGGTCCAGGAGTCCCTTCTCAGGGACCTGAGGAACGCTGGAATGAGCACAATATATTATGGCGTTGAATCAGGGTGTCAGCGCGTCCTTGATATGATGAAAAAGGGCATAACCGTGAAGCAGGCCGAGGATGCTGTGAGGGTCACCAAGAAGGTTGGGGTGGATGTCATAACATCCTTCATACTGGGATATCCCGGTGAAAAACCCTCCGAGATGGACCGGACCATAGACTTTTCAATAAAGCTTGACCCGGACTACAGCCAGTACTCAATACTGACCCCATTCCCCGGCACCCCGATCTATGCGGAGCTCAAGAGCCAGGGACTCATCGAAGATGACTGGGAGAATTACACCGTTATAAAGCCGGTTATCAAATACGAGAAGCTCGGACTGAGCCGTGAACTCATCCAGAAAAAACTCGTGAAGGCCTACATCAAGTTCTATTCAAGACCACGTTACCTCCTGAAGCACAGTTACATGATACGCGTATTCTTCGAAACCCTCTACAGGACCTATATCGAGCCAAAAATCCCCTTCAAAAAGGACAGATGATAGGTATATCTGATGAAATCAAAGCTCCGATGATAAAAAAGAGTGGTGGTGGGTTCAGGGTGCCACTGGCATTCTGAACACCCCCACATTAACACCTCCAAGGCCCACACGGTTTATTATTCCAATCTTCCCTGACCCTTCAAGTTCAAGGTAGCTTGTTGAATTCCTTATAACCCTGAGACCTGCCGGTTCAAATGCTATGCCCCCGTAATCCACTGAACCCGTGATTCTAAGGACGTTGTCAGGTGAAATGGCCAGTGCTGTCCCCCCTATGGTGACATCGGTGCTCAGATTACCGCTGGCCCTCAGATTCTGATGCAGGTCTGCTATGTAGAAACCGCCGGTGTTAACACGGAAGGACGCATTCCTGAAGGTGGAATTTCCGATGAGCACCGTCCCTCCCCCTGCGTACTGAATGGTTGAGTTGAGGTTTTCTATCCTTGAATCGTTGGCAAGTACAACCATTAATCCGCCTGTCTTTGTCCTGATGGTGATGTAGTAGATGTATTTGTTTGACAAGATTATCTTGCGGTGCCTGTGTCCATGTAATGTTCAGGTTCAGGTTTTCACCGTTCACCGCATGTTTAACCCCGGAACTGGGCCTGTGAAATTCCTCTGTGTCTCAACCGTGTAAACCCTCTCTGATGTGTTTGTAAATTCAAGTTCAACGTCGCTGGCATTCGATTCAAGGTTCACATTCACATATCTGACCCCTGATACCTCGCTTGAGTTAAGTGTGAAGTTCTGAGCCGCCTCCTTATCCTTCGGCTGCAGGATCGGTGCTGCAGATGCAACGATGAATGCAGCCACCAGTACTATGAGGAGGACGGCCCCTGCAATGTTCATCCTGTCCATCATAACACCCCCAGAATCATCATCAGAACTGTTATCACAAGCGCTGGAAGTGCAAATACCGATAGAAATGCCCTTCCGTAGTCGATTCCATGTTCAGCAGCCACTGCAGCCATGGCAGTTGTAATGACCCAGATGTACATCACCACAAGGAGTGCTGTGGATGTAAAGATGGTCCTCCAGAGTATCAGGGTCATGAAGGCAAATATTCCAACCACGAAGGGGGCCGCTGCAAAGCCCATCATCTTGAGGGTTCCTGCGAATGTCCCCTCCCCACCGAAAACCTTCGATGCAATTATGTGGGATATCAGAGCCCATACCAGAAGTTTTATGAAGGAAACGATCAGCACAGCAACTGCAAATAGAATGGGAACTGCAATTCCTGCTCCTGTTGCGGTCGACAACACACCCCCAAGCATGTACCCGAGAAATGCTGATAGGAAGATGTACAGGTAGATGCCCTGACCTTCAAGACCCCTCTCTCTGACCCTCCTGAAGGCCTCCTCGGGTGATGCAAGGACAAGTATCATGTCCCTGGAAAAGTTCATTATTCTGTTCAAAGAATTAACCTCCCGTCATGTATCTCAATCTTCTCAATCCATATCAACTTCAACGCTCTTCGTACATTTCACAACAGCTGGAAAGGCATTCCCATGGTATCACCTCCCGCTCTCTTTGAGAAAAACAATTACTCATCCTCCCTCTCAATGAATTCCTTCACGTCCCTTATGGATGACATGAACTGGGCCGGGAATACTATCGTTGAATTCTTTTCTGTGGCTATTTCAGCCAGTACCTGCAGATTTCTCAGTTGAAGGGCCACCGGATGTTTTTCAATCACATCAGCGGCCTCTCCTAGCTTTGCTGCTGAGAAGTACTCCCCCTCGGCAGTGATTATCTTGGCACGTTTGTCTCTTTCAGCCTCTGCCTGTCTGGCCATGGCCCGCTGCATCCCCTCAGGAAGTTTTATATCCTTTATCTCCACCGTTGTTACGTTTATGCCCCATGGTTCGCTGTGCTCATCTATTATCTCCTTTATCTTCTCATTTATCCTTGCTGTTTCTGAGAGGACCTCGTCAAGGACAAACTGGCCTATGACGTTCCTGACTGTTGTCTGGGATATCTGGTTAACCGCACCATAATAGTCCTCAATTGCAACAACGGCCCTGAGAGGGTCTGCAACCTTGAAGTAGGCAACCGCGGCCACATCTATTGAAACATTGTCCTGTGTTATTATCTTCTGGGATGGTATGGGCATCGTAACTATTCGAAGTGAAACCCTTACCATGCGATCAATAATCGGGATTATTATGCGAAGACCTGGCTCCCTGACGCCTATAACCTTCCCCAGTCTGAAAACAACACCCCTCTCGTACTGTTTAACTATCTTCAGGCTCAGAGAAATAATAACGATTATCACAGCAGCCAGCAAACCTGCAGTTAAAATATCCATATGCACCTCCCCCCATCTTTCCGTATGTTTATCTGGACCCGCGCCCATATCTAGATTTCGATGCGGAACTTGTCCTTCGTAATAGGGTAGTATACTGAAGTTGACAGTTAAAGTAAAACTAAAAGCCATGAAAAGGTAAAGTATTTTCAGCAGTCAGATCAACCTCATAATGGGATTGACATGGATTACTGGAAGCTCATAAGAGCCAAGGAAATTGCCCTGCTGTTTCTCATCATCCTTGACATAGTGCTACTCAGCTACATCTCATTTTACCCATCAAATCCCCTGACCGTGAACGCCATAAACCAGTTTGACCTCGTCCTCTGCATAATCCTATTCATAGAATTCTCAGTAAACCTGAAAAGGGCAGAGGATCGTAAGAAATTCCTGCTGGAAAACTGGCTTGATATAATCGCATTCCTCCCGGTGGACTTCTTCCGGGCATTCCGTTTTATAAGGATAATAAGGGTTGTGAAGGTTATCGCCCTCTTCAGGAAGTACCTCAAGAAGTTTTTCACCTTCCTTGTGGATACACACCTTGACCAGGCTGTGGGAACACTCCTAATTGCACTCGTGGCCGGGACAATGTTCTTTTACATGATGGAGTCAGGGGTCAACAGCTCCTCCATGGACCCCTGGACTCCCTCTGGTACAGTTTAACAACAATAATCGCCGGGGAGGTCGTGATACCCCCCAGGACCATCTATGGCAAGGCCATAACAAGCATCCTCATGCTGGTTGGTGTCACCTTTGTGGGGTTCCTGACAGCTTCACTGGCCTCATGGTTTGTCAGGAACCCCGAGGAGGAGCGCGAAGTCCATGAAAGGATCGGGGAAATAGAAAGGGGCATAGAGGACCTCAGAAGGGAGGTTGCTGAAATCAAGGAGATGCTGAAGAAAAGATGATTCATCTGAGGAATTTAATCTAGAAAGTTTTCTCACCTGGGACACCGTTACTTTTATACAGCATGGCCCCTTAGCATAAATAAGTAATTCATCAACGAGGATAACATGGCAAGATCATCCTACATAATCATCGGAGCCATTCTACTATTCGGCGCCTACCTCTACGGGGTGACTGCACTGAGTCCAGTGGAACCTGTGGGGCGTCTGGGCTTCGTTAAACTGGCAAACCCTGACATGTATCCAGGGCACCCCCAGTCAAAGGTCCTGGCATCCTATGCGGCCCAGAGGGGATCCAAATGCGCCCTCGTGGTCCATTACGCCGGAAGTTCAAACTACATGCACTACCGGGAGGGCAACGTCACCATAATAGAACTTGCATACATCAGTTCAGAGTACCGGACCGACATAGACTGGGGCGAGGTCATCGAATCATTCATATTCGGGATCCCGGATGGTAAATACCGCTACCGGGCGGACGGATATGAATTCGACAGTCTTGATGAGGCCATGGATTACGTTGAGAGTGTTGCCAGGAGTAAGGGACAGGAGGGTCCCATGCCCATGGTCTTCCACGGCACAGTCAGGGAGGGTAACGTTTTCATCAATCCTGGCTGCGGTTTCCCGCTCTATGTCCAGATCGCCTGGAGGCAGTACGGTAGACTCGGAGCCTACTATTACATCGTGAAGGGGCTCCTGCATCCCTACCTGAACAACCCCTATGCTGCATATGAACTCAGCCACGCATCTGACCTCCAGAGGCTCTACAATGAGGGCGCCCTTGACTATACCGGATATGATTAACCTTCACCATTTTTCTGTGGATTTTAAGGGTAGAAACCATTAAACTTCAATCGATCAGCAGCCCCCAGCGGATTGACAGTTAACTACAATCCCTGCCGGCCCATCAGTTCCCCCATGAACTCTTCACGGATCCCTCTGAATTCTTCGAGTTTCCTGTCAGTCAGGTGCCTGTATAGAACCCTGATACGGGGATTGTTTCCTATCAAGCTCCTTTTTTCATTTAGAAATGTCCAGAAGAGGGCATCCCAGACCCTGCACCAGTCCCCGCGTCGGTGATCACTCATCCTGAGGATGTAATTTGACGATGAGATGTAAGGCTTGGTTGCAATCAGCCCGCCATCAGCGTACTGGCTCATTCCATAAACGTTTGGCACCATCACCCAGTCATAGGCGTCTATGAACATCTCCATGAACCACCTGTAGACCTCATCCGGGTCCGTGCCAAGGAGCAGCATTAAATTCCCTATCACCATGAGCCGTTCAATGTGATGGGTGTAGCCGTGCCCCAGAACCCTCCCCACAGCAATGTCATAGGGATCTATACCTGTTTCACCATGGGAGAGTTTAGGATTGAGTTTCCCTCTGTGGTTGAAGAAGTTCCTTGTCCTCTCATAGGGTCCCTTAAGAATATAAACTGCCCTTATGAATTCCCGCCAGCCCATCACCTGCCTTACAAACCCCTCGATGGAGTTCAGTGGCGCATCTGCCTTGAGGACTGCCCTTATAACCTCCATGGGCGTGAGGAGGCATATGTTAAGTGAAGATGAGAGTACCGAGTGGAACAGAAAGGTCTCATCACGGGATATGAAGTCCTGGTAGCTTCCAAAGTTTTTAATTCTCCTCTCAATGAAGTCCTTCAGGAAAATCCTGGCTTCAGTGTGTGTTGTGGGGTAATTGAAGCGGTCCATGGATCCCGGGTTGTCAGGAAATTTCTCTGAAACATACTCCTTCGCCTCCTGTACGTATTCATTTTCTGGGAGTTTCACAGGGGCTGGTACCTGCAGGTCGGGGGGCATTCTCTTCCTGTTTTCGGTGTCAAATGTCCACTTACCACCTGCTGGTCTGGAATTTTCCATGAGAATGGAAAGCCTCTTCCTCTCCCTGATGTAGAATGATCTCAGGAGGAACCTCCCATCCCTGAAGTAACCGTCCATCAGATTCCTCCTGAAGATGAATGGGGCCTCAATTTCAGTTATTTCAAGTCCCAGTTCCATGGAGAGTTTCTTCATTCTCGCCTCAAGTTCATGGTCAAGGAGCTCAAGTGTGTAGACACGGTCATATCCCTCCAGGTGGTCCCTGAGGTACCCCATGTGCGGGTCAGGACTGTATTGTATGTATTCCGCCTTAAGACCCCTTGATTTAAGGTGGTCATGGTAGTAGCGCATTGAAGCCCGATGGAGTACAAGCTTGTTCTTATGGAATCTGAGTCCAAATACCGGGTCTCCAAAGAAGAGCTGGTCCTCCACCAGGATGAAACCTGAGGTTTTCCCTGCTGCAGGGTGGTCCTCCAGGAGGTGGTGGGGGAATACAATGGCCACAGATTTCTCATCCATGCCCATAATTATGTTGCATGATAACTATAAATCTAAAAGTTTTTTAGGACTCCGAGACATAAACTGTAATGGTGTTTACAATGGTTAAGTGGGGAGCCGTTATTCTTGGATTTATACTTTCAATTGTTTTTCCATACATCCTCAGCCCCTTTATTGGGCATGCTTCAATCCTTGGATTATTCCTGGCGGGCTTTGTCGTTGGTCTCATGGTAAATGAGGGGGCCAGTGGGGGTTTCTGGAATGCGACTGTTGCGGGGGCATTTGGAGGCATATTGGTTGCCATTTTACTCACGATCTTTGGAACTGCCCTGGCCGGACCTGTAGGTTTCCTGATTGGAGCCTTTGCAGGGGGAGTGCTCGTGCTGGCCCTCCTGATTGTGTCAATGCTCTTCATGGGTATTGGCGGGGCGATTGGAGGTTTCCTTGCAGGTGACTGATAACGTTCATTACAGAATATCTGAAAGAAGAGCAATACCCGGTCGATGCTTACCTCCGCTTTGAAGGTCTTCCAGGCAGGTGCCCCTGTGCCCCTTTGAGTTGGGGTTCTATGATGGAACCGGCCCCTAAAAGACTTGACCTCCAAGGTTAAATGATGGGTATGGGTTTAAGGAGTTTGTAGGATAACCTGCCCACCATAATTTCATTCCATTTTATCTTCTCCTCTAAATGAAAAAACTAATTAAAGGAACAGAGATAACATGTTCCCTTCTCCATCCAGATCCCGGAAAAACTAATTAAAGGAATAGAGATAACTAACTTTAAAGCATACATCCAGCAGATGTCTTAAAATCAAGCACATCAAGGAGAGTTGAGATGCTTATAGGCGTTATATCAGATACACATATACCTGACAGGGCATCAGAGATCCCGGAGGCCGTTTTTGATGCCTTCAGGGACGTTGAACTGATACTCCATGCAGGTGATCTAACATCCCCTGATATCCTCACGGAACTCGAAACACTGGCCCCTGTGGAGTGTGTGCAGGGAAACATGGACCGCCACTATGGTATAGAAACCCCCAGGTCAAGGCTATTTGAGATCGAATCCTTCAGGGTGGGGCTAATCCACGGTGAGGTCTACCCCCGGGGTGACACCCAGCAGCTGAGGTACCTCGGCCTTGAACTGGGAGCCGATGTCCTGATAAGCGGGCACACCCACCAGCCCTTCATAAGGGAACTTGAAGATATGGTCCTCCTTAACCCTGGAAGCCCCACCGTGCCTCGCCTCACGGATCCAAGTGTCATGGTGCTCAGAATTGATGGGGAAAAACTGGACGCCGAGATAATAAGAACCGGGGCACCTGTATGCAGGTCCCTGAATTTCAGGAGGTGATCATATGGGTAAACGGTGGCAGGCCGAAAGGAAGAGGGACCACTACTACAGAAGCGCCAAGAAGGAGAACTACCGTTCAAGGGCATCCTACAAGTTACTGCAGCTCAACAACAAATATAAGCTTATAAAGAAGGGTGACAGGGTCCTTGACCTGGGCGCGGCCCCCGGGGGCTGGTCGCAGGTTGCCCTTGATAAGGTCGGAGAGGAGGGACTTGTGGTCGCCGTTGACCTCCAGAGGATAAAGGGTTTCCCTGCTGAAAACTTCAGGGCAATAAGGGGAGACTTCACCGACCCTGAGGTGAAGGATAAAATAATCAGGGAACTTGGAGGCAGGGCCGACGTGGTCATATCAGATGCAGCACCATCACTCTCAGGTATAAGGGATATTGACCATCTGAGGTCAGTGGACCTCGTTGAGAACGTCCTTGACATAGCCTACAGGGTCCTTGACAGGAAGGGAAACATCCTGATAAAGGCATTCCAGGGCCCTGAGCTTGACAGGGTTATAAAGGAACTGAGGAAGGACTTCTGGAAACTTAAAACCACCAAGCCGGCCTCATCAAGGAAGGCCAGTGCAGAGATGTACATTGTGGGGAGGGACTTCAAGGGTAAAGAAAAATGGGAAAGAATAATCCACTAGAACCCACATGAAAGATAAGAGTAAAAGAAAATGGGAGAGAAGGATCCCCTGAAACTACATGAGGGCCCTCACATCACTCAGGGCCTGTGAGGCTACCTGTAGCTGATACCTGGCCGTTTTAATCCTTTCATCAACCTCTGATTTGGGCTTGCTGGTCTCAAGTGCACTTTTAACGTCGTCTATAGCTGACCTTGCCTTCACAAGTTCTATTTCAGCATTCAGGTAGGTCTTCGTGAGGTTATCATTGTTCCTCTGGTATACCTCCTTCTTGACTGAATCGTACTGGACCTTCAGGGAAGAGTAGTCGCTCTGAAGCTTTGCAAGTTCATCGTACTCCTCCCCCCTGTTCACACTACCTGATATTGCATCTGAGATGGTATCAACACCTATGTAGGCAAATACCAGGATTGTTCCTATTATAAGAAGAACTCCCAGGACGGATATGGTCATTGAAGTCAGTTTAAAAAGGTTTATCCTTGATCTCTTCATTCTATCAACCCCGTTGCCGTGGATTCAGCTCTCAGTTCACAGTTTTATATCTGATCTGGTCCCTCCAGAGCACGCTAAACTAAGTTCTGTTTACAGTTATCTGTGCACAGACTAAGGTTTATAATGTTATCATAATATACTTTCCATGATGAAAACCGTGGATAAGAGCAAGACACTTACAAAATTTGAGGAATTCTTTTCACTGCAGGACTACAAGGACAGGGTATTTGAGGCAATAGAGAAATATCCAAACGTCAGATCAATTGAAGTTGATTATCTTGACCTTGAAATGTTTGACCCTGACCTTGCAGACCTCCTCATCGAAAAACCCGATGATGTGATAAGGGCGGCCCAGCAGGCCATAAGGAACATCGACCGCCTCCGAAAGAATGTGGACCTCAACATAAGGTTCAGCGGGATCAGCAACGTAATACCCCTCAGGGAGCTCCGGAGTAAATTCATAGGTAAGTTCGTGGCAGTTGATGGCATCGTCAGGAAGACCGATGAGATAAGGCCAAGGATAGTTAAGGCCGTCTTTGAGTGCCGTGGGTGTATGCGGCACCATGCGGTAACACAGTCAACCAACATGATCACAGAGCCATCACTCTGCTCAGAGTGTGGTGGGAGATCCTTCAGGCTCCTTCAGGACGAATCCGAGTTCCTGGACACCCAGACACTGAAACTCCAGGAGCCCCTGGAGAACCTTTCCGGTGGGGAACAGCCCCGGCAGATAACAGTTGTCCTGGAGGACGACCTGGTTGACACCCTCACACCCGGGGATATTGTGAGGGTGACCGGCACCCTCAGGACGGTGCGGGACGAGAGAACAAAACGTTTCAAGAACTTCATCTACGGGAACTACACCGAATTCCTTGAACAGGAATTTGAGGAGCTCCAGATAAGTGAAGAGGATGAGGAAAAGATAAAGGAGCTTGCAGGGGACCCCAACATCTATGAGAAGATCATAAGGTCCACCGCACCATCCATACACGGCTACCGTGAGGTTAAGGAGGCCATAGCCCTCCAGCTCTTTGGAGGAACCGGGAAGGAACTGGATGATAAGACCAGGCTCCGTGGGGATATCCACATACTCATAGTGGGGGACCCGGGTATCGGTAAGTCACAGATGCTCAAGTACGTCTCAAAGCTGGCCCCCAGGGGGATATACACCAGCGGTAAGGGTACCTCAGGGGTCGGTCTCACAGCGGCAGCCGTGAGGGACGAATTCGGTGGCTGGTCACTTGAGGCAGGGGCCCTGGTCCTCGGGGATAAGGGTAACGTCTGTGTGGACGAACTTGACAAGATGCGTGAGGAGGACCGCTCAGCCATACACGAGGCCCTGGAGCAGCAGACCATCAGCATAGCTAAGGCAGGGATAATGGCAACCCTGAATTCCCGGTGTTCGGTCCTGGCAGCTGCAAACCCCAAGTTCGGAAGATTCGATAGTTACAAGTCAATTGCAGAGCAGATAGATCTTCCATCAACAATACTATCACGTTTCGACCTCATATTCGTGGTTGAGGACAAACCGGATGAGGAGAAGGACAGGGAGCTTGCAAGGCACATCCTCAAGACACACAAGGAGGACCACATGCCCTTCGAGATTGACCCTGAACTCCTGAGGAAGTACATAGCCTATGCAAGGAAGAACGTCAGGCCGGTCCTCACAGATGAGGCCATGCAGGTCCTGGAGGACTTCTATGTCTCCATGAGGGCCAGCGCCGCAGATGAGGACTCACCGGTCCCCATAACCGCGAGGCAGCTGGAGGCCCTTGTGCGTCTATCAGAGGCCAGTGCCAAGATAAAACTTAAGGAACATGTTGAGGCAGAGGATGCAAGGAAGGCAATAAAACTGTCACAGGCCTGCCTCAAACAGGTCGGCTATGACCCCGAGACAGGCAAGATAGATATAGACAAGGTTGAGGGGAGGACACCAAAATCAGAGAGGGATAAGTTCAGACTTCTCCTTGAACTCATAAAGGAATATGAGGATGACTACGGTGGCAGGGCACCCACCAATATTCTTATAACTGAGATGATGGATAGATATAATGTAAGTGAGGAAAAGGTTGAAGAACT
This sequence comes from Methanothermobacter thermautotrophicus str. Delta H, assembly GCF_000008645.1. Lineage (NCBI taxonomy): Archaea > Methanobacteriati > Methanobacteriota > Methanobacteria > Methanobacteriales > Methanobacteriaceae > Methanothermobacter > Methanothermobacter thermautotrophicus. Next base: position 1,622,975 of record NC_000916.1, on the reverse strand, counting down.
AATAAGGATCCTCAAGGACAAGGGAGCCATATTTGAACCCGCAAGGGGATACCTTAAGATAGTCTGAATTTTCCATTTACACACTTTTACTGGAGGTATCAGTTATGGATGATTATGAAAAATTACTTGAAAGGGCAATAGACCAGCTGCCCCCTGAAGTGTTTGAAACAAAACGTTTTGAGGTTCCAAAGGCATACTCTGTCATACAGGGAAACAGGACATTCATACAGAACTTCAGGGAGGTTGCAGATGCCCTCAACAGGGACCCGCAGCACCTGCTGAAATTCCTTCTGAGGGAACTGGGTACCGCAGGGAATCTTGAGGGCGGAAGGGCCATACTTCAGGGAAAATTCACCCACTTCCTCATAAATGAGAGGATAGAGGACTACGTGAACAAGTTCGTCATATGCCACGAATGCAACAGACCGGACACAAGGATAATCAGGGAGGGCCGCATATCACTCCTCAAGTGTGAGGCCTGTGGTGCCAAGGCCCCCCTCAAGAACGTCTAGAGAACAGAGAGGAGCAGCCATAGAAAATGTTCTGTGTCAGATGCGGTAGTTCTGATTCTGAATTATATGAAGGCCTCTGCAGGGACTGTTTCCTTGAGGACTACAGTATCCTCAGGATACCTGACAGAATAGAGGTCAGGGTATGCAGCCACTGCCGTGCAAAGTTTATAAGTGGTCAGTGGCTGGATGAAGGACTCCCAGACGAGGAAATCGTGTACAGGGCCCTTGAGGACAGTATAAGCTGGGATGAACCCGTTGAGAACCCTGAAATCGAACTCGAAATAATGCAGGAGAGGGGCACCATCTACAGGTGCCTTGTGGAGGTTGATGCAGAGGTCCTCGGGAAGCGGCTCAGCCAGGAATACGAGGTGGAGGTCCGCATCACCAACACAGTATGCCCCACCTGCAGTAAACAGAGCTCCGGCTACTATGAGGCGGTTATACAGCTGAGGGCCGATGGAAGGGAACTTGCAGAAACCGAAATAGAAACAGCTGACAGGGTTGTCCAGAGGACACTCCTGAAACTTTCCAGGCGGGACAAACTGGCCTACCTCCCCCAGAGGGTTGAGGTGAAGGAGGGTGTTGACTACTACATAGGATCCCACAAATCCGCCCGGAAGGTTGTGGACGCCATCCGGGAGAAACTCGGGGGGATAACAATGGAGTCCCCCAGACTCATGGGTCAGGACAAATCGACGGGCAAGGGCCTCTACAGGACGTGGATATCCCTCAGGCTTGCGAATTTCAGGGTTGGAGACTTTCTATCCCACCATAACAGAATTCTGGCAGTCATTGACCTCCGAAAGAAGGGCGTGAGTGTGAGGGACCTTGAGACCCGTGAGGTAAAGAACATACTCTGGGGGGAATATGAGGATATGGATGTTGTGGGCCGTGCAGATGATGTGAAGACCACCACTGTAACCTCAAGATCCCCTGGAATGATCCAGATACTCCACCCGGAAACCTTTGAACCCGTGGACCTTGAGGCGGACAGCTACACATCAACACTGGATATAGGGGAACAGGTCCCTGTCATAGAAATCGATAAAAGACTCTACATCATCGAGGATGAGGCGGAGGAATGATTGAATGGATGATTCGCTGAAAACCATAACCCGTGACGTTCTGGAGGTCATAACCCCTGAAGAGTTAATGGATGTCCTCAAGAAGGATGAACCCGTTGTCTACACCGGATATGAGCCCTCAGGAAGGATTCATCTGGGGCACGCCCTGACGGTAAGGAAACTCAGGGAGCTCCAGGATGCTGGCTTCAGGGTCAAGATACTCCTCGCAGACTATCATGCCTACCTCAACGGGAAGGGGAGCATGGAGAGAATAAGGGAACTTGCAGATTACAACCAGAAATGCTTCCTGGCCCTTGGACTCTCACCCGAGAGAACCGAGTTCATACTGGGATCATCGTTCCAGACAGAACCAGAATACACTGACCTGGTCTACAGACTGGCCCTCATAACAACCCTCCTGCGAGCAAAAAGGAGTATGGCCCAGATAACCAGGGAATCCAGGGACCATAAGGTTGCAGAGGTCATATACCCCTTAATGCAGGTCATAGACATGGTTTACCTGGGCGTTGATGTTGCCCTCGGTGGGATGGAACAGAGAAAGATCCACATGCTTGCACGTGAAAACCTGCCCAGACTTGGCTTTGATGCCCCTGTATGCATACACACACCCCTCCTTCATGGAACCGATGGTTCTGAAAAGATGTCATCAAGTAAGGGTAACTTCATAGCCGTCGATGATTCCCCCGATGAAATAAGGGAGAAGGTTAAGAAGAGTTACTGCCCCATGGGTGAGACTGAGGGTAACCCCATCATCGAAATCGTGAAGTACTTCATAATGCCAGAGTATGGAATGATGACCATAAGGAGACCTGAGAAATTCGGGGGCGACCTGGAACTGGAACTCGATGAGCTGCTTGAGATGTACTCCAGTAGCGAGCTGCACCCCCTGGACCTCAAGAACGCTGTCTCAGACTACCTTGTGGATATGCTTGAACCTGTAAGGGAATACATGGAAGGTGTTTAGATGCTCTATGAGATGAGACTGCCGCCTGGAATAACACATACAACAATGGCTGAAATAATCGAAAAATATGAGGTTGAACTGATACAGACCGATGACGGCCCTGTTCTGAGGGGTGAAATGGAGGAACTTGAGATGGCGAGGGACAGAATCCTGGAGTCCCTCAGGGAGAGAATAGAGGAACTCGAAAACCCCGGCTCAGAGAGCTGATTTCACATAATAAGTTTCTATTTTTCCTGAAAAGGATCCGGGGCCGCCTTCTACATTATACCCCCTGAACATATGCCAAAATGGGGGGCCAGTATCCTCCTTATATCCCTCTGGATCAGGTTAACCCCCCTTTCAGCATTCACAGTGTAGAACCCGTTTTTATCTGCAAGTTCAAGGTACCTTTCACGGACTCCTGCAAGGTATAATGGGTCCTCAAACTCATCGGTCCCGCCGCAGCGCTCCATGGCCACCTCCACGTCAATGTCGAGAAGTATGACAACATCCGGTCGTGGAGCGAACCTGTTTATCTCACAGACCCATTCCTCGGGTCCCTGATACACCATGCTGGAGTAGTAGCACCTGTCACTTACAACCACATCCTCTGCCCAGTCACCCTCAATTTTGCTCCTCAAGGTCAGACGGTCCGCTGCAAAGAGGAGGGCAAGCATCCTCTGAACATCAGGTGTCCGGGCATCTGGACTTGAAAGCATGCTCCTTATAAGGCTGCCGATATTAGAATCGGTTGGTTCCCTCACCTCATGGACCATGTAACCGTTTTCCCTAAGCCAGCTGGCCGTCAGGGCGGCATGGGTTGTCTTACCGGAACCATCGATTCCTTCAAAGCATATGTACATGATGGTTAATCTATCAGGAAGAGTAAAAAAATCTTCCCCTACCGAGGATCGTGGTTAATCCATCAGGAGCCGGGAAAAGATCTTCTCCTCCGCTGGAGGACATAACTTTATAATGCTTCAGACACAGAATTATTTAGGATTATTTTAGTGATAATTGAGGTGGACCATGTCTAGAGCTAAGGTTATGGTGGTTGAGGATGAGAGCATAGTTGCCATTGATATCAGCCAGCGCCTTCAATCACTTGGATACGAGGTTACAGCCACCGTCTCCTCAGGTGAAAAGGCCGTTGAAATGGCCGAAAAAACAAGGCCAGACATCATACTGATGGATATAGTCCTCAAAGGTGAAATGGGCGGTATAGAAGCTGCTGAAGAGATAAATAAGCGGATGAAGGTCCCCATCGTCTACATAACAGCATACTCAGACGAGGAAACCCTCAGGAGGGCCAAGGTAACAGGACCCTTCGGTTACATAATAAAACCCTTCGAGGACCGTGAACTCCACAGCGTCATTGAGGTGGCCCTCTACAAACATGAACTTGAGCGTAGACTGGCTGAGAACGATGAACTCTTCAGGGCAATACTCTCATCGGTTCAGGATATACTGTTCACAGCAGACAGTGAAGGCCTGTTAACGATGGTATCCCCCGGACCCCTTGCAGGATACGGCCTTGAAGCCGATGATGTTCTGGGAAAAGGACTTGTGGAGGTCTTCGGGGATGAGGTCCACCATGAGATGATCGGAAGGGCCCTCAAGGGGGAACCTGTGACCTATGAATGGACATGGGCACCCCATGACAAATTCTACTTCGAAACAACCCTCTCGCCCCTCCGGGACTTTGAGGGCAATATCACAGGGGTTGTGGGAATACACCGGGACGTCACCGAAAAGGAGACTGCAAGAAGGGCCCTTGAAAGGGAGACCCTCATAAACCGGGAACTCGCAGACCTCTCAAAACAGTTACTTGCATCAATGTCACTTGAGGAGATTTCAGATAGCATAACCCGGAAGGCAGAGGCCCTCACTGAGAGCAGATACTGCCTTGCGGGTTTCATTGAATCAGGCACGTTGAAGAATTATACCCTCACAGAGAACGTCAGAAGGGAGTGTCACCTCGATACAGATTCATTAAAACTGGGCGGTTTAATTGAGTGGATAATGAGAGAGAAGGAGGCCATTCTTCTAAATGACCCCTCCTCTGATCCACGGTACAGTGGTGTCCCCGAGGACCACGTGGAGATCAGCAACCTGATTGCGGTTCCAGCAGTCCTCAGGGATGAACTGGTGGGCATATTGATGGTCTCCGGGAAGGAAGGAGGCTATGATGAGGGCGACCTGGAACTACTCCAGCGCCTTGCAGACATATACGCCCTCGCAATTTACAGGAAAATGGAAGAGGATCGTTTGAAGGCCAGTGAGGAACGTAACAGGGCTCTGGTGGAAAAATTCCTTAAAATAGTCACAGAAGTCCTCGAGGAGATTAGATAAACCTGATTTTAACCGGAGGAAATTTCAGTTGGAGATACCTGAACTCCTTGCACCTGCTGGTTCCCCTGATACATTCAGGGTGGCCCTCAATGCCGGGGCCGATGCGGTTTATCTCTCAGGGAAGGACTTTGGTGCAAGGTACTATGCAGAGAATTTCAGCCTCAGGGAAATCCGGGAAGCCGTGGACTACGCTCACCTCTATGACAGGAGGGTCTACGTAACCCTCAACACACTCATAAGGGACTCGGAGATCCGGAGGGTATCGGATTACCTCCAGGAACTGCATGCAGTGGGGGCAGATGCTGTGATCATACAGGACCCCGCCCTGCTCTTTCTCAGGGAGGAACTCTCCATCGACATCCCCCTCCATGCCTCAACCCAGATGACCATCCACAACATGGCCGGGATCAGATGGGCGGAGGAGATGGGTCTTGAGAGAGTCATAGTTGCGAGGGAGCTCTCAGTTGATGAGATCAGGGATATAACCTCAAGGGCAGGGGTGGATATCGAGGTATTTATACATGGAGCCCTCTGCTACAGCTACTCTGGACAGTGCCTGCTCTCATCATTCATAGGGGGTAGAAGCGGTAACAGGGGTCGGTGCGCCCAGCCATGCAGAAAGAAGTATGAACTCATCCAGCTCAAACCCGAAAGGAGGGTTGTTAACCTCCCCTGGAAGTACCTCCTATCGACCAGGGACCTCTCAGCCTACATGCACCTTGACAGACTCGTGGATGCCGGTGTCAGGTCACTCAAGATAGAGGGCCGGATGAGGTCAGCCGAGTACGTCGCCACAACAGTCAGCGTATACCGGAGGGCCCTTGATGAGATAAAAAAGGGTGGCTGGAGACCCAGCAGGAGGGAGTTTGAAAGGCTGAAGCTGACATTCAACAGGACCCTTACCGGGGGCCACCTGGTCGGCGAGGACTTCATGGGCCGTGAATACCCTGGTGACCGTGGCCTTCCCATTGGATACGTTGAGAAGTACTCCGGGGGGAGGGCCCTCATAAGGCTGACCTCAGAGACCGTGCCCCGAAGGGGTGATGGCCTCTTCTTCCAGGGAAATGGCATGGGGATCCGCCTCGGTGACCACCTGCTTGATGGGGGTATTCTATCGATTCCCTCAAAACCTGTCACCCCGGGTAGCAGGGTCTATCTCACAGGACGAAGGGAACTCCAGAAATTCACTGAAAAGCTCAGGAGTTCGCATCCACCCCACCTCTGGGACGTTGAGCTCCGTTTCATTGCAACGGAGGACGGTGAAGTTCATCTCACAGCGGAATGGTCAATGGATGGAAGGACTCTGAGGGAATCCATTGAAACGAAGTTCGAGAGGGCCCTCAGGAGACCCCTTGCATCCGACACAATCAGAGAGCAGCTTCTAAAAGCCGGTGCTAAACCCTTCAGATTAAGTTTTGCGGAATTCAGATATCCTGGAGGACTTTTCCATCCCATCAGTGGCCTCAATGCCCTCCGGAGGGAGCTTCTCGGTAGAGTTGAGAAGAGAATAATTGATGAAAAGAGATCCGGGAAGGTTAAGGAGAAGAAATCGTCTGAGAAGGTTTCAGAGGGTTTCGGCGGGAGATCTGCAGCCGGGGGTGGAGATGGGAGTCCCTGCATCTCAGCATATGTTGAGGACATCCCATCCCTTGAGATGGCCCTGATGGTGGGGGCCGGGAGGGTGTACTTCGAACCCCAGATCCACACTGACTTCAGGGAATGTGACTGGAATGATGTCAGGTCAATCCTCAGGGAAGCCATGGACATTGCATCGGGATACGATGCTGAATTCGTATGGAAGTGGCCTGATATAACCCATGACTGGCTTATAAGGAGACTGCTCAAAATTGAAGATGAAATGTGCCTCAACATCATGGTGGGTGGGTGCGGGATTCCCGGCTTAATAGAGGGTGATGTGAGGATATATGGATCCTCCGCCCTCAACATATACAACAGCATATCTGCCATGCTGATGTCGGAGAGTTTCCACATGCTCACGGCTTCACCGGAGCTATCCAGTGAGGATCTCAGGGGCATGGAGGGTAACATTGAGATCCCGGTTCACGGTAACCTCACCGCAATGGTGACGAGGGACAACCCCTGGAGGCTGGTCCCCCATAGGTTCAGCACCAGATCGAAGTCCATCTGGGCTTTAAAGGATAGCAGAGGGGTCATATTCCCATTAAACCAGCTGATGGGCTGTGAAACCACCATCATGAACTCAAAGGAGACCTGTCTCATAGATTTCCTTCCATCACTGATGGAATGGGGTTTCAGGAATTTCTCCATTGACTGCCGCATCCAGTCACCCGAAAGAACAGGAGAACTTGTTGAATCATACATTGAGGCCCTTGAAACCCCTGAAAGGATAGGTGATATTAAGAAAAGAATTGTGGGGGATGCTGAATACGGGATAACAGCATCACACTTCAGGTATGGCCTCAGGGAGTAGTATAACTGCCATACCCATCAGCAGCGACCTTCGATGTGAATTATTGCACCTAATATCCCCACTCTTTCTGAAGTAAAATCTGGGAGTAACCGCTTCAACAGAGAATACTTTCCACACGCACTCTGAATCCATATATATCCAGGGAAATTTATAGTTGGGTTGATGAATTCCAGAGATTCAGTGGGGCCAATCCTTACAGAGGTCGGTGGAATAGGGGAGAGACTGGCCAGGAAGATAATAGATGAATTTGGTGGGGAGGATGAGCTCCTCAGGGCAGTTAAAAACCTTGAGATTGATCGGCTTGTGGCAATTGAGGGTATAAGCCAGCGCAGGGCCATTGAAATAGCCAACAAACTCCTAGGAAACCCATTACCATCATTTTTAAAAACAGAGAAGGCATTTCAGATATACCGTGATATACTGGAATTAATGATGTCATATGCCCATACAGACTACGCCCGTAACCGTATAATGCTCCTTCATCCCACCACAGACACCGCTTCCATGAGGGAACATATAAGAATGGTCATGGAAGCGAAGAAGATGGTGGAGGAACTTCCTGTTGAGAAACTTCGGGGACTTCTCAGTAATATAGACAGACCCCGGGACCCGCCCATAAACTTCAATCCATCGAAGGCCATCCTGGTGGAGACACGGGAGGACTACGACCTCCTCATAGACATGGGACTCAACCGTTACCATCCTGTTATTCTCAATCCGGACCCTGGTGAACTGGATGAATATGAACTCATAATCTATGTCTACTCTGAGGGAATGCTTGAACTTGAGGATACATTCAGCACCATAATGGTGACCGCTGATTCAGATAAACACGAAATTGTGCCTGAATGTGTCCTCAATTACTTCAGGAAAAACCTTGAACTCTTTCGCAACGCCCTTGAGATTAAGAGGATACTTGGAATGGAGACCTGCCTCCATGAGGTCGTTGAGATAATGGATGAGCTTCAGGCTGCCGGCGGTGAGGAGGTTGACATCGATGAAGTCGTGAATTCAGTCAAAGCCTGGGCCGATATGAAGCTCAGGGACCTCATAAAGGACATCGACCTCAGCGGTGATGAGGTACTCACCCTTCTGAACCAGGGTATGACAGCCAAACTTGAAAGGATATTTGATGATGTCCTCTCTGAGGCGCGCAGCATGATAAAAAAGCGAAGCGGTGTCGAATTTGACCCCTTCATAAAATCATATCCCCTCAAGATTGACCAGAGAGAGGTTGAAAGGGTTAAGAGGCTTGAGGCGGCTTCAAGGAATCTCAGGGAATTCGAGGTTAAGGTTGATGCTGCCACCAGACTGGGTGAACTGAGGGGAGCAGTCGAAGGTGAAATAAGGGATATAATGGAATTTGACTACCGCCTCGCCCTCGGACTCTTTGCCCATGAATATGAACTAACCGAACCGGAGTTCGGCGATGAAATAAGTCTAAGGGGGGCCCTTCACCTTAACCTTGTGGGATCCAGGAAACCTCAGCGTGTTGACTATCGCATCGGTGACCCTGACAATGTGGTGCTCCTGACCGGGGCCAACAGTGGGGGTAAAACAACCCTCCTTGAGACACTGGCCCAGGTCACCATAATGGCCCAGATGGGTCTGCCAGTCTGTGCCCTTGAGGCTTGTGTCAGGGTTGTTGATGAGGTTTACTTCATCTCAAAGAAGAGGTCACTGGATGCGGGTGCATTTGAATCATTCATAAGGACCTTCACCCCGGTCACCACAAGTGAAAATTCAAAGCTTATCCTCCTTGATGAGCTTGAGGCCATCACAGAACTTGAAGCTGCCGTGAAGATCATAGCAACATTCATAGAGTTCATAGGGGAGTCCAGTTCCCTTGCGGTCATCGTTACCCACATGGCCCGTGAAATAATGAAGTATGTTGATGTCAGGGTCGATGGTATTGAGGCCAGGGGCCTCGATGATGACTACAATTTAATAGTTGATAGAACACCCCGCATAAACTACCTTGCAAGGAGCACCCCTGAACTTATAATAAGGATGATCTATGAGAAATCCTCTGATGATGAGAGGATTGTCTATGGGAGGATACTTGAAAAGTTTCAGAAAACAGATAAAGCAGAAGAACAATAACCCACATTATGATTGAATATCTTGAAGGATATATACGGACTCTTAAAGGTGAGGATCCGGCCATCTATGAAACCTTTAACAGGATATATGAAGTGGGGTGCTCACAGGGATCCCTTAAGGTGACTGGGGGACTTGAAGAGAGATTTGATAAAAACTTTATTGAATCCGTGAAAGAACAGAAGATTATAAGGGTTTACAACCGCTGGACCGGTGAAGGCGCACTATTTAATTCATTTCGTCTAAAGAAACCTGTGATGGATGGTGGAAGTGCTAAAAAAATCCTGATGGAGTTGCTCAGGGACGATGCCATGTGTGATTTCTGCATGCCAGAACTGTATACCCCTGAAGATGATTTTGGGCGTGTAAGGGGCCGGCACTCCATCACAGCGTCAAACATCGCAAAATATGACGCATGGAGTGGCCTTTTAATTTTCAGAAAACATAATCCCCTTGATTTTAGCTTCGAAGAACTTTCAGATTACCTCTCAACGGCTTCAAAATGGTTTAAAATGGCAGAAAAATCCTCAGGATTTCGTTTTCCATTTATAGTATGGAACTGTATGCCGCGTGCCGGCGCATCACAGATACATGGACATATGCAGCTTCTACTGGGGGAGAGGCCCTATGGAAAGGTTTCATTCCTTGAGGAAGTCTCCAGAAGGTACCTTGAAACCTATGGTTCATCCTATCATGACGATGTCTTCCGGGTGCATAGTGCCATCGGGCTGGGGGCTGAATACGGTGGTGTATCTGTATATGCGAGTATCACGCCTGTGAAGGAAAGGGAAATTAACATAACATTTAAAAGTGAATTTGACAGGGATAATGAACTCCAGAGGTGCCTCTTTAAAATTTTGAGGTGCCTCATAGATGAAGCTGGAGTCCACAGCTTTAACCTCTCAATACACCCATTCAACCGGGATATGAATATTCCAGGCATTATAAGAATCGTTGACAGGGGAAACATAGCCTCGAAGTCCTCTGATATAGGTGGAATGGAACTCTTTGGTAGTGCTGTTATTGGGAGTGATCCCTACATAATCTTTGATAGAATTAAGGGTGTCCTGGATGCCTGATTATCTATTTGATTTTCTGGATGAACTGAAGTTTCTGAGGAATGGCAGGAAAACAGCGATAATTACAGACATCGATGGCACCATAAGTGAAATAGCACCGACACCTGAAGAAGCCGTTGTAGACGATGAAATGAGGGATGTGCTGAGGGACCTCGCATCAAGATACAGAGTCCTGGCATTTATAAGTGGAAGACCTGTCCGTGAGGCACTCCGCATGGTTGGGGTTCCCGGTGCAGTTTATGTTGGAAACCACGGCCTTGAGTATATAATAAATGGGAATTATCAGCGCTTCAGTGAGGTTGAAGAATACATCCCTTTAATAAAAAAATGTGCCCTTGAACTCAGGGATAAGATAGATGAAGAGAACGTCATCTTCGAGGATAAGGGCATCTGTTATTCCATACATTACCGTCAGTGCACTGACCCTGAGCTGTCACGCAAAAGGATACTCAAAAACCTGCAGGAGATACCTGAATCAAAGGGGCTTAAGGTGGACCATGGAAGAATGCTTGTGGAACTCAAACCACCCCTTCATTACAACAAGGGCTTCATAGTGCGGAAGATACTGGAGGATTCTGATGTGTCATCCGCAGTGTACCTTGGAGATGATATAACAGATGCTGATGCCTTCAGGGAAATCAGAAAACTTGAATCAGAAAGAGGCATGAAAAACGTCCCCATCCTTGTATTATCAAAAGAAATACCTCCTGAGGTAAAGAACAGCGCTCGATTTTTTGTCTATGGCATCTCCGAAGTTCTTAGATTTTTCAGATGGCTCCTAAAATAGTTCTGGTTATTATAATGTAATTGCATATTCGCTGGAAAAAAATACTTATTAGTTCGGTATGACATAAATATTGTTCATGACATCTGTTGTTGTCATGGCGGGGGGAAAGGGTACAAGAATAAGACCCTTAACATTCTCAAGGCCAAAACCACTTGTACCTGTTGCAAACAGGCCAATCCTCGATTACATAATCCATAGGGTTCTTGATTCTGGTTACAGTAAGGTTGTGATGACCCTTGGGTACCTTAAAGATCAGATAAGATCCCACGTTCTCGCAGAGTACCCTGAGATTGACTTTAGATTCTCAGTCGAAAAGAAGCCACTTGGAACTGCTGGAGGTGTGAAGGCAGCCGCCAGTGAAATAAATGAAACCTTCATTGTACTCAGTGGCGATGTAATCTTTGATCTTGATCTGCGAGAAATGGTAAAATTCCACAGAAAAAAGAATGCCCTTGTCACAGTGGCGCTCACACCAGTTGAAGATCCCTCACATTATGGAATAGCGGTTCTCGATGATGATGGGAAGATAAAACGATTCCATGAGAAACCACGCCCCGAAGAGGTCTTCAGCAAAATCGCCAATGCTGGCATATATGTGATGGAACCGGAGGTCATTGAACACATCCCCCAGGGAAGCTCTGACTTTTCAGCCGATATTTTCCCTGTTCTGATAGAGAGGGATGCCGGGATGTATGGATTCCTTTTCGACGGATACTGGAATGATGCCGGCAAACCCAACACATTCTTAAGGGCCAATCATGATGTCTTGAATGGAACAGTGACTCCTGAACCTGATGGTGAGATAGCTGAGGAGGTGCCCGGTAGATTTGGAAAGATATGGATCGGCAGGGATGTCGTTATCGGTGACAGGGTCCGTATTGTGGGACCAGCGGTACTCGGGGATGGTTCAAGGGTAGATGATGGTGCATACATAGGTAAAAACACCGTGATTGGATCCCGTGTTAACGTGGGGGAGAACAGCTTTATAAGGGGGTCTGTTATTCTTGATGGCTGTGTGATTGGAAGAGGTTCTCAGCTTCTAAACTGTGTTGTAGATGAAGACTGTGAAATAGGAGCAGGATGTGCAATTGACAGATGCGCAATAATTGGTCGCGGGGCATTTATAGGTCCCTCCACCGTTATCAGATCTCACTGCAGCGTCAGTAACCGTCTCAGGATATTATCTGGCTCCCTTGTGGACTCAGACTATCCGCTGGTACCTGAGTGATTCGCATGGCACGGTATGTACAGGATATAAGGGGTTCCGTTAACCGGGATATAGACTGTCAGTTTGCACTCAACCTCGGGATGCTGATTGGGGACTATGTGAGCTGCAAACGCGTCCTCATAGGACGGGATGCCCACACCCCATCTCAACTTATAAAGAGGGCCATCGGAACGGGATTGATGGCTGCAGGTGTGGATGTAATCGATTTCGGTGTGGCCACAGTTCCGGTTATACACCACCACATGAAGAGTTTCGATACCCATCTCATGATAAACGTTTCCCGTTCACCACTCCGTGCAGATGAAATAAACATCAAACTTCTCAGCAACCATGAAATACCCCTTGAACAGCGTCCCACCCTCTATGCGGAATATGAGGAACTTGGAAAGCTGATGTATGTTGATAATTATCTTGAATCCTATGTTAGATCTGTTCTT
>NC_000916.1:1462500-1600000 GCF_000008645.1 Methanothermobacter thermautotrophicus str. Delta H | reverse complement strand
ATCAAGGCCCGAATATATTGAGGAGAATGTCCTTCGTGAATGCTGTGAACTTGTACCTGACAAGATAGTTGAGGTGAGCATAGGCCTTGAGACCTGTGACGAGAAAACCAGACTCCTCAAGATAAATAAGGGTTTCACCGGCAGTGAATTTGAAAGGGGGATAAGCATCATCAGTGGCCTTAAAGAGGAGTTCATGTTAAAATCCAAGGCATACATCCTGGTAAAGCCTGTGCTGGTATCAGAAAAAAGGGCCATAGATGAGGCCATTTCAACGGCCGTTTATGCTGAAAAAACAGGTGTTGATCGGGTATCATTCTGTCCATCCACTGTGCACAGGGGGACCATAATGGAGGACCTCTGGAGGAGGGGATCCTACAGGCCGCCATGGATATGGAGCCTTGTTGAGATAATTAACAGAACCAGAGAGACCGTGTCAATACCGTCAATAATGGACACCTCAGGTTTCGGGACGTCAAGGGGCCCCTACAACTGCAGGAAGTGTAACCGGGACCTCAAGAAGCTCATAATAAAATCAAACCTTGAGCAGGAAATGGTTCCTCCCTATGAATGTGAGTGCAGGGAGCGGTGGAGTGCAGAGTTAAAATTCTCAGAACTCACGGGATCAACTGATATAAGGTACAAAGATTACAGCTAGTGATGGCACAATCAGGACAAGACTGATTCACATGATAGGTATAAGCGCTGATTTTGACCCTGTACACCTTGGACACGCCAGGCTCATAGAGAAGGGACGTGAAATAGCTGATGAAACAGGAGATGAGGTTGTTATATACCTTAATAAGGACTTCAGCGCAAATCACGCGCCCTTCTTCGTCCCCTATGAGGCCCGTAAGGAGATGCCCTGAAGGCCGGAGCAGACAGGGTTGTTCCAGTTGAGGGTCTGCACCATCGCCTCACCCTGGCCTACACGGTCCCCATAAGGATAGCCATGATGATAGAGGATGGTGTTGTTGACTATGTCGACGCAGCCAACGTCTCAACAGACCTCATAATCAGAAAGGCAAGGGAGTTTGCATCCAGGGGAATTTTCAGTGGAATACCCCGTGAACTGCCAAACAGGAACGTTATAAGATGGTTTGCTGTCAATGAATTCCTCTATGGTAAGTACGGCCGTAAAATGAGGTTCCATATAATTCCAGAGCTCACTGTCGATGGTTCAAAGATTTCCGGTAGGGAGATAAGGCAGAGGATAATTGAGAACAACCTTCAGATCCCACCCGATGTTGCGAGGGTACTGCCCGATACAACCATCAGCATACTTGAAAGGGAAATAGAGAGGGGCACGGTTCCAGGCCGCAGAAACCTTGAAATCATAAAGGAAAGGATGAACAACCTGTCACAGGCCGATCTCATGGAAATAGCATATTTAAACGCTGATGCTGTGAATTCCATAGTTAAAAACAGGAGATTTTACAGGGAGAATCAGATATGGGCTGCCTTCAGAAAGGCCGGGTATGGACCTGTCCTCACAAGGCTTGCCATGAGTTCCATTGAGATGAACGTCAGGAGGTCCGAGGTGCGGGACCTGATCGAGCACTACACTGAGAGGGGGTGGATTCCTCCGGATCAGAGTGTGATAAATGTTATAAGGAGGGCCTGGTTCGTATCAGAGAGGGTTGCTGAGGGTATCAGCTCAAAAAGGGCCAATGAAATGTTCCAGAGTGGCAAACACAGAGTGAATCCTCCATCAAAGGTGGAGGCTGGTCTGAACCTGCGAAGGGATGAGGTTAAACTGGTCAGGGACGGTATGGATGCCAAGATATATGTTGACCGGAGGGGTGTACTCTCCTGTCAGATAAGGAATGGTGCAAAGATAAAAAGCCCCATGCACCTGCCAGCCCAGATGGCAACCTATCTCAGACTCATAATAGACTCCCACATAATACCCTTCAGTGCAAAGGTTAAAAGGAGACGGGATGGCTTCAGAGTCCTTATAACAATCAATAACCAGAGAAAAACAGGGTCAGAGCCATAATAAATGTCTATTTTACTCCCTAAAATACAGAGCATAGCCTTATAAATGCCTATTTTATCCTGTCCCTCCGCTCCACCACCGGACATTTCCAGTCACGGCAGAAGGTCATGACTATCATCTCAGACTCAGTCCTGATGTGGATCCTCCAGCATTCATCATCATATGAACTGAAGTCAATGTCGATGATCCTTTTACCCACAAGTCCCATGAGGTTTTCAGCACACTCCCTCTCAAGGTCTGAACTCATTTCCTCACCCTAGAATAGTATCTATTTTCACACTTATAACTGCATCTAACTCACAGGAATGCGTCGAGGGCCTTATTAAGCACATCCCTGTAATCGGGCATCTGCAGACACCTTAACATCCTTCAGTTTGTCAAATATCCTTATTATACAGGTGGGCATTACGGGGTCAATGACCTCCGCCAGCATATCCTGGACCTCCTTCATCTCCTCATATCTTCTTCTGGCATGGATGCATGAACTTTTAAGCCTTGAAATCGCTGATTCCCTGAAATCATTGCCCTCAGTGTATTCAAGCATCTCAAGTACGTCCTCCTCAAGGCCCAGCCTGTGGGCTGCAGTTAGTGTTTCCCAGAGAAGCGCCGAAACACCCTTTGTGTAGCTGCTCCTCAACATTTTAATTGCCGATGCATCCCCGGGTTCCCGTCCCCTCACCTCAATGTTCAATCCATATCTGTTGAGCTTCATGAATTCCTCTGCATCCCTTCCAGAGGCTATGATACGTATATCGGCGCCTTTTCGCCTCACACTGCCCATTATGGCCGCATCCACAAATCCTCCCTTTTCAATGAGGGACGATGCCATGCGCACCGTCTCAGGTGATATGTTGTTAATATCCACGTATATCCCCCTGACATGTCTGCCTGCCCTCCTTGCGGCACCCAGTGCAACACCTGGTGTTACTGCAGATATGACAACCGGGCATGAATAAACATCCTCCTCTGATGTTTCAGTCACCCCCACGGTCCTGGCCCTCTCAATGGTTGATGGGCTTCTTCCCTCCAGTGATGTGACAACCTCCACTCCCCTGCTCCTTAAACGTGAAGCAAGGGTCTGTGCGACTTCACCAAAGCCTATAAATCCAACTCTCAAAGAATCACCCCTTTCATGGTAATGGAATAAGCTGATAAAGCATATAAATACCTGCAACTACTATAAGTACCCCTGAAGCCCTCCTAATATCTCTGGAGCCTCTCAGGAGTCTCCTTAATACTGGTTCGGCCAGGAGGGTCACTGCTATGAGGGTTATGGTAAGTCCCAGGGTGTAAAGTGCCATGTTAACAAGGGCCCCGGGAATCCCTGTATATGCTGAGTATGCAATCACACCTATGAGGTAGGGGCTGTAGCAGGGAGTCCAGGCGATGGCCGTCAGTAAGCCCATGAGAACATGGTTTTCTGCTGGGGGAGTCCTGATGGATATTAAGGGTTTTTCTGATAGAACAAGAAGCCCCATGATGATCAGCATGATTGAAGCCGGGACCCGCAGGTAGAGGAGATAGTAATTAACTGCGGCTGTGAATATGGCTGTGAGGATTATTGTGAAGAGAAAGAGGGATGAGAAACCAGAAAGAAAAAGGAACCTCTCTTTCCTGTTGCCGATGAGAGATTCTGAGAAGATGACAGGTATGACAGGTAGAATGCATGGTGACAGGACTGATAGTATTCCAGCCGTGAATGAAATGATATGGTCCTGCATGATCCTACCCCAGATAGGATATGAGTTCATCGGGGCTCATGTAGCCCTCCCTTCTTCCGATCTCATTTCCAGAGGGATCCAGTATTATTACCGTCGGGACCCCGTAAATTCTGTACCTCGAGGACAGCGCTGGACTGGTGTCAACATCGATTTTGACTGCGATGAAATCCTCTGCCAGCCTCCTCTGAACCTCAGTGTTCTGTAGTGTCTCAGATTCCAGTTTCTGACATGCAGGACACCATGAAGCAGAAAATACCATGAAAACATTTTTACCTGTCCTCGAAGCCTCCTTTATGGCCTCATCATGTTCAGTATACCATTTAAGGTCCTTTTCATCCGTCGTGAGGCTCTGAGGCACTCTGGGCTGGACTGTGTAGATGATGAGTACAAGTGAGAGTCCTGCGAGAAGTCCGAATAGGGCCCACTTCCTTGCTTCATCCAATTTACCATGCTCCATTCCTGCAGTTCATGATGACCTCTAAATCAGATCTTAACAGCAACATTGTCACCCCTCGCAACACCCAGGTCCCTTGCTATTGCAGAGCATTTCGCATTTAGAAGACAGAATATGTCCCTGGAACCATCAGAGATCTCTGTTAGGCCCTCATAGTTACCCATACCCTTGGCTATTACGAGTTCGGTTCCATCCAGCATGTCCCGGAATTCATCTGAGAGGTCACTGTATACGATGCCCACAGAGTCTGTACCTGTAGTTACGATTTCAGCAACTTCATCAAGGCCTGCTTCGAGGGCGTCCTCCATGCATGCATCATTAAGGATGGGTTCGCCCTTAACAGCGACCTTCACGCTTACATCATATCCGGCCAGTTTTTCAATGAGCGGCCTGTCGAAGAGGATCTCACCTGTGTTGTCAAGGAGGTAAAGGACCTCTGAGGCCTCCCTGAGTCTATCTTCAAGTAGTGGGACATGGTTTATGGTGAGGGGTGCCCTGAGGGACTCCTGGATACCCCTGTCATGATCGAAGTCAAGGCCCAGTGCCCCGAAGTCTATTATGTTACCTGTTATTGCCACCTTCACATGGCTCTCAAGGTCGCTGTGACATTCAAGGTAGTCCCTTACAGTTGGGAGGAACCTCAATGCGATTTCATTGCATCTCCTCTTCTCATCAAGATAGGGGTCCTCTGATCCTGTCATATCCTTTATGAGTCTGTGCATCCTGGTGCCGAGTTCATTTGATACCTGTCCCCTCCTGAACCTCTCACTGAGGAGTTCGAGTATATTTTCCATGACCCTCAGTTTGAGTTCCTCATCATCGGTTGCAAGGTCGATGGCCTCCCTGGCCTGTCTCAGGAAACACGGTGCGCATTCATAGTATACCTTCATCCACCCACCTTTAACCGCCGTAGATAACCCTTATGACCTCGATGATATCACCATCGAAGATCTCCTCTTCATCTATGACTATTTGGCCGTTCTTTTTCACGACAACAGTTTCAATGGGAATTTCAAGCTCCCCCAGAACATCCTTTATCCTTCGTGGAGCCCCTGATTCAAGTATTTTCTTTCCGTCATCTGTGATTACTGTAAACTTCATCCCTATCACCATGTATACTGGAGTTTCATCATCTTTTCGTTAATTCCTCTATAAATGTGCATGCCTTGCAGAGTTTTCCTGATGCAGGTTCACCGCATTTGACACAGATACCTGATCTCCCTGATTCCGATAAATCCCTTCTGAGGATCTCCTTTATCCTGTCGAATCCCCTGAGTGTTGAGTACATTATGGTTGGGCGTTTCACGGATATCTGCTTCAGGAAGTCACCTATCTCCCTCCTGAATGAACCTGATGCATAGGGACACCCTGCGAGGTGAACGTCCAGGCCCCTTGCAAGTACATAGAGGGCCACCTCCTTCTCGGGTATCTCCCTCAGGGGCTTGATTTTTGGTATGAACCTTCCCCCTGCAGATGATGTCATGGGGCCTATCCGTGTGAGGTTCTCGAGGTTTCCCTCAAGGTAATTCATGACTATTGCCTGGGTCTCATCGTCGAGGTTGTGGCCGGTTGCTATCTTCGTTGCCTTGCTCTTCCTGGCCTCCCTGTTAAGTATCCAGCGTCTGAACACTCCGCAGTAGGTGCATGCGCTCCGTGAGGGGTTTTTCATTATCTCATCCAGTGTTATTCCTGCATAGTCCTCCAGACTGACAACCCTGTGGGGTATGCCTCTGTCGGCACATATTTTCCTGGCGATCCTTACTCCATCCTCACGGTACCCGCCTATACCCTCATCGATGGTGACTGCCTCAAGTTCTATTATGTTTCTTTCCCTGAGTTCATCAAGGATGTCAATGACCATCACGCTGTCCTTTCCACCGGATAAACCGACAAGTACCCTGTCTCCACGTTCTATCAGCTTATATTTCCTTATATCCCTCATTACTTTTTTTCTTGTTGTCTCTATGAAGCAGTCGCTGCAGAGTAGCTGTCCTGAGTATTTCCTGTTTATTATGACACCCTCTGATCCCGCATCTGGTGCACTGCATGGTAAATCTCCTGTGAATTGTTAATGAAGTTGTATGAGGGTCCCTTCAACACAAACTTCTCCTGAATCCCCTCAAAGTTTGTATCAAGGCCCTTTCACCAACTCTGTCTCCTAAATCCCCTCAAAGCGGGAATGACCTCTCAAATAGTTCAAAATCCTGGACATAATCTTTGCCTGTCCTGAGGGCTATCTCTGCCTTCTGAAGTTCTGCCCCGAGGTAGGCTGCATGTTCGAGTCTGCTTACAAGGTTTCTATTTATGATCTCCTCATATAATTTTTTGGCGCTGTCTGATGTCAGGGCAGTTCTGGGCTCCATTCCCTGGTAGAGTACTGCCTTTATTTGCCCATCCTCCACCATAATCTTGAAGCTTCCCATTTTGTCCCTAACGAACTTCATTCCTCCCTCTGCCTCAATGACCGGGACATCAACCTTCTCTACAACCCCTCCTGACCTCCTCTTGTCCTTGAACAGCACCAGGTTGATACCGAGGTCCTTTGGAACCGAGCCACGGTGTCTGGCAAGGAACATCATCTGTGATGCCACCGATAATTCATAAACACTTCCACGGGCCTTCCCACTCTCCTCGGGCGTGAACAGTATGCTGACACCAAGTTCCATCCCGAAACCTGCCAGGAGGGCGTTTACGCCGGTGGAGTCGGTGTCCAGTAGCTCCGTCACGTTACCCACACCAAAGAATATGGGGTCCGGGTTTCTCTCTGCGTACATCCTGCAGGCCATAACCGAGTCAACTATGCTCCTGCTGTTTACAGGGTCCAGTACAGGGTCAGCTATGACATCTATGCCGCTGCACTTCCTTTTAAGCTCATCCAGGGCTTCAACCCTCTCCTCAACTGTCTCCGGGACCCATCCCTCACTGTAATCCGTTGGAAGGATCACCGCAGGCACCCCATGTTTCCTGAGGAGCGGCAGAACCTCCCTGTAGTTCCCCAGGTCGAGGCTCAGTATCATGTCTGCACCACACTCCACTGCAGCCTCAATCTCAGGCGGGTTCAGACTATCCACGCTTACAGGCACCTCCCCTGCTGCGGAGCGTGCTGTCCTTATTATCTCAGGTATGAGGTGAGAGTTGTCCTCACCGGCAAGCATTCCAAGGTCTATCATGTCTGCACCGCTTCTTATGAAGTAATCGATGCGTTCCCTGAGCCTGCCCTGCTCCAGCAGGATGGGTGCATTGGCCACCTCGGCGAGGACCCTCATGGGGAAGTCCCTCCCGGTCGGTAAGCCCCCGACGAGTATGTTTTCATCCCTCTCAAGGAGGGTGCTTATCCTTCTTTGATCGTTCTCAAAGTCCTCTATGAACTGCAGGGCCCTCTTCCTCTGTTCCTCCTCTATCAGTTTGTCGGCGGGTTTTTCTGTTGAGAGTTCAAGTTCCCCCAGGAGGTCCAGAACTATGGGAAGGTCGGCCGCATCTGTTGGTCCCTTGTATGCGGGTATGCCTGTCCTCTCCCCGATAATCCCCACATCCTTGGGTATGAGTCCCGGCACGATTAGGATGTCAGGTTCCCCATCATCCGAAAAGTTAATCTTCCCGATCTCAGATATTATCCTTCGAGGTGTTAAAAAGGCTGCTATGGGAGTGTCAGCAACGTGAACATGAACTTCATGCTCGGAAGTGGATGATGCTTCCCTTACAGTCTCTGATGCAAGTTTTCCTGTGATTATGAGGACTTTCATTTCGTTACCCCCATTAATTTTAGTTGACCAACATGTATATATATTAAAAATTTATAATGATTAACAATGAGAAATGGAGGTAAACTATGATCGAAATTCGCTTTCATGGACGCGGTGGGCAGGGCGCTGTTACAGCGGCAGAGATTCTAGCTAAAGCCGCATTTGAAGACGGTAAATATTCACAGGCATTCCCATTCTTCGGTGTTGAGCGAAGAGGAGCTCCAGTTATGGCTTTCACAAGAATTGATGACTCGCCAGTCAGGAGAAGGTATCAGGTTTATAATCCGGATTATGTTGTTGTTCTCGATGAGGGTCTGGTTGACGTTGTTGATGTATTCTCAGGTTTAAAGGATGATGGTGTTGTTGTGTTAAACAAGTCAGGGGACTTCCAGGGAGGGGACGTTAAGGTTCACACCATCGACGCCACAGGAATAGCGCTGGAGACCCTTGGAAGGCCGATTGTTAACACTGTTATGCTGGGTGCCTTTGCAGGTGTAACCGGCCTTGTAAGCATCGATTCACTCATAAAGATCATTAAGGAAACATTCCCTGGAAAGATAGGGGAGAAGAATGCCGAGGCTGCAAGGATGGCCTACGAAGAGATTGAAAAACTCAGGGTGAACATGATGGAATCACTTGGAGCAACCGTTAAAAAGCCTGGAAGCACCGTTAAAAACAAGACCGGGAGCTGGAGAACATTCAAACCGGTTCTTGATAAGGACAAATGTATAGACTGTGACAACTGCATACTTTTCTGTCCTGAAGGGTGTATAAACAGGGAACATGAAATAGACTATGATTACTGTAAGGGATGCGGAATATGTGCAGAGAAGTGTCCCGTTAAAGCAATTAAGATGGAGAGAGAAAAGTAGGAGAGACTTAAATGGTTCTTAAGGTTATATCAGCAAATCAGGCCGTTGCAGAAGCAGCAAAGCTTGCAAAACCAAAGGTCATTCCTGTTTACCCCATAACACCCCAGACCTCAATTTCAGAGTACCTTGCAAAATTCGTGGCTGATGGCGAACTCAAAGCAGAATACATAAGGGTTGAATCAGAGCACAGTGCAATGAGCGCATGCGTGGGCGCCTCAGGAGCTGGAGTTCGGGTTTTCACCGCAACCTCCTCCCAGGGACTGGCGCTTATGCATGAGATAGTCTATGCTGCAGCAGGGCTCAGGAATCCCATCGTAATGGCAAATGCAAACCGCGCCCTCTCCGCACCCCTCAGCATATGGAATGACCAGCAGGATTCAATAGCAGAGCGGGACTCAGGGTGGATGCAGATATACGTTGAAAGTGGACAGGAAGCCCTCGATTCTGTCCTTCTATCCTACAGGGTATCAGAGGACAGGGATGTTCTGCTGCCCAGTATGGTGTGCCTCGATGGGTTCATCCTGACCCACACAGTTGAACCCGTGGACATCCCCTCACAGGAGGATGTTGACAGCTTCCTCCCTGAATTCCAGCCCCAGGTAATGCTTGACCCTGATGAGCCCATGTCACTGGGTACCTTCACAGACCCTGACTATTACATGGAGGCCCGCTATGAGGTCGAGAAGGCCATGGAGCGTTCAAGGAAGATCATTGAAAGGGCATGCAGGGAATTCAGCGAAATGTTCGGCCGGGAGTACGGCCTTGTTGAGGAATATCGCTGTGAAGATGCAGAAATAATCCTGGTGGCCATGGGTTCAGTCTGCAGCACCCTCAGGGAGGTCATCGATGAACTCCGGGATAAGGGAAAGGCCGTTGGACTACTTAAGGTCAGGGTGCACAGACCCTTCCCGGCTGAGGAGATTAAAAGTGCTGTTAGGAATGCCAGTAAAGTAGCGGTCCTCGATAAGAACATAACATTCAGTGTCGGCGGAGCCCTTTACACAGAGATAAGTGCCCTGCTCCGTGACAGGGAAGTTTATGGATTCATTGTGGGCCTTGGTGGAAGGGACATAACACCCGCACACATCGAGGAAATAGTTAGAAGGACGGAAAACCCTGAAAGGAGCGTCACCTGGATCGGTCTCAAGGAGGAATCAGAATGAAAATACCTGAAGAAGAATTTCTGGCCCCAGGGCACCGTGGATGCGCAGGATGCGGTGCTACAGTTGGAGTCAGGCTGGCCCTGAAGGTTCTTGGAAAGAACACCGTAGCAGTATCATCAACAGGTTGCCTTGAAGTTATCACCACACCCTACCCTGAAACCGCATGGAGGATACCCTGGATACATGTTGCATTTGAAAACGCCGCTGCAGTTGCATCAGGCGTTGAAAGGGCTCTGAAGGCAAAGGGAAGGGATGACGTTAACGTAGTGGCCTTTGCAGGTGATGGTGGAACAGCAGACATCGGACTACAGGCACTATCCGGTGCAATGGAGAGGGGCCACAACATCATATACATCTGCTACGATAACGAGGCCTACATGAACACCGGTATACAGAGGAGTGCCTCAACACCCTACGGTGCCTCAACAACCACATCACCCCATGGGAAGGAGAGCTTCGGTGAGGACAGACCCAAGAAGAACATGCCACTCATAATGGCAGCCCATGGAGTGCCCTACGTTGCCACCGCATCAATATCATATCCTGAGGACTTCATGGAGAAGGTCAGAAAGGCCAAGGAAACCGATGGTCCTGCCTATATACACCTTCACCAGCCATGCACAACCGGATGGGGTTTTGATCCTGCGAAGACAGTGGAACTCGGAAGGCTGGCAGTTGAAACCGGGTCCTGGATACTCTATGAGATAGAGGATGGTGATTTCAGGGTCACCTACAGACCAGTGCAGAGGAAACCCGTTGAGGAGTACCTCAACGCACAGAAAAGGTTCAGACACCTCACAGAGGAACAGAAGGCCAGAATCCAGGAATACGTTGACAGTGTATGCCAGGAACTCAGGATATAGCGGGGGATGGAATTGCAGAAGATCGTTATTCAGCCAGAGCTCTGTGATGGCTGCAGGGACTGTGAAGAGGCCTGTAAAAAACTTTACGGTGCCTCCCGCATAATGATAAGGGAACTCGACGACGTCTATTACCCCATAATCTGCCAGCAGTGCGAGGACGCCCCCTGCAGAACTGTTTGCCCCACCGATGCAATTGATGATGAGGTGGACCCTGAGAGGTGCATCGGCTGCGGCCTCTGCATGGTGGTGTGTCCCTTCGGCGCCGTCGTCATGGAGGACCGTAAGGCCCAGAAGTGCAGCCAGTGCCCGAACCTTGACACCCCCGCATGTGTAAAGGCGTGCTCAAAGAGGGCCCTCAGCGTCATAGACACTGAGAAACTCAAACTTGAAAGGCAGAAGAAATTCGTATCACGGATGGCAGGTGTCAGCAAGGGCCAGAGGGGATCAGATATCCTCAGCATACTTACAGCGAAGAGGAAGGCCCGGCAGAAGCTTGAACAGGAGGACTAGAATGAGAGAGCTGGTTTCAAATCCAGAACTGTGCGATGAGTGCATGAAATGTGAGAGGATATGTCCAAAGAACGCCATCCGGGTTATAGATGGTGTTCCAGTTTTCTGCATGCACTGCTCACCTGAAAGGGCCCCCTGCCTCAACATATGCCCTGAGGATGCCATAGTCGAAGTGGATGGTGCTGTGGTCATCCTAGAGGACCGGTGTATCGGTTGCGGCCTCTGCCGGGACGCCTGCCCCGTGGGTGCCATAACCCTGAATGAGAGGGGTGTTGCAGTGAAATGCGACCTCTGCATCGACAGGGATAAGCCCCTCTGCGTAATGGTATGCCCAAAGGGCGCCCTCAGTGAAAGCTCAGAGGATATGATGGCTGCAAAGAGGGATAAAATAGCCGGGGAGCTCAAACGCCTGAAAAATCTCATGAAATATTAAACTAATTTTTTATGGTGATCCTATGATAAGCAGGGAGACCGTTGAGGAGACCGTGTGCCGTCTGTTCAGGGAGGCTGTTATCAGGATACCCCCCGATGTCACGTTTGCGATTAAAAAGGCCTACCTACAGGAGGAAGACGAGATAGCCCTCCTCAACCTCAAGGCAATCCTTGATAACATTGAACTGGCAGAGAAGATGGAGGTGCCTGTCTGTCAGGACACCGGGCTCCCCATCGTCTTTGTGAGGATGGGTAAGGTTGAGGTTGAAGACCTCTACGAGGGTATAGCTGCAGGTGTTGAGAGGGCCACAGCGGAGGTTCCGCTGCGCCCAAATGTTGTTGATCCCCTCACAAGGGAGAACACCGGCACAAATACCGGTCAGATGATACCTCAGATCGACGTTGAAATCACAGACACTGATAATCTTGAGATAACAGTTTTTCCGAAGGGATTCGGGTCTGAGAACAACAATGCACTCCTTATGGGCCTCCCGGGTGATGGAATTGAGGGTATTAAAGACTTTGTTGTGAGGACCGTCCTGGAAGCCGGTGGAAAGCCATGCCCCCCTGTAATTGTGGGTGTGGGTATCGGTGGCTCCTCTGACCTTGCGATGAAACTTGCAAAGAAGGCCCTGCTTGAACGTGTTGGGGATAGAAATCCTGATAAAAAACTTGCATCCCTCGAGGAGGACATACTGAACTCCATCAACGAGTCTGGCAGTGGCCCCATGGGTATGGGTGGTAAGACCACCGCCCTTGACGTTAAGATAAAGACTGCCCATACACACACTGCAGGGCTCCCCGTGGGTGTCTGCATACAGTGCTGGGCTGCAAGGAGAGCCACTGCAATCCTGAGAGATCATATGTGAAGGGCTCCTGCAGGACATGAAAAAACACATCTCATGCAGAGTATACATTCAGTACCGTTAATTTTTCTTTTTCGGGATGAACATCCATCGGGCATTCCATGAGGCACCTCCAGACAAATTGAAAATGTAGAATGCTTTTCCTGTGAATAAGAATAAAAGGGTTGCAGATGATGCGAATACAGTGAAAATAAAGGTTGGAATTAGGTGTTTATTCATGCTTCTCTCATGATGAAGATCGTCCTATCAGCAATGCTGACAGCCTTCATGGCTTCTCACACGTTATCATGAAGATCGTCCTATCAGCAATGCTGACAGCCCTGTCACCAACCCTCTCAAGGAATCTTGCTATGAAGAGGAGATTAACCAGGTATGAGATTGATTCCTTATCCTCAAACATGCTTCTTGTTACATGTTCAAGTGTCTGGTCAAAGAGGTCATCCACCTTATCATCATCATGCCTGAGCTCCCTCGCCATTTCCATGTTCTGGTCAAGGAATGCGTAGATTCCCTTGGAGAGCATCATCTGCACGAAGTCAGACATGTGCTTCAGGTCTTCAAGGGGTCTTCTCGGAATTTCCTCGTCCTTCAGTTTCTCTGCAGCCTCGGCTATGTTGGCCGCCAGGTAGCCTATCCTCTTGAGATGACTTCCAACCTTAATGCAGGCCTCTATAAATCTCAGGTCTCCTGCAACGGGTTGTTCAGCTGCTATTAAACTTATAGCCTTCCTCTCAAGGTTGAAGACCATGTCATCTATTGCCCTGCTGTTTTTTATTACCTTCTCCTTTTTTTCCTCATCATACTCCATCAGGAGGTCAACTGCTAGTTTATGTGTTTTAAGGGTTTTCTGTGAAACCTCCTCCATATCCTTCCTCAGATCCTTAAGCCTTTTGCGGAACAGTATCCGCGGATACTTCTTTTCCATTAAAAGTCCTCCTGGATTTTACTATCTGGATTTGTAATCCTCAATCAACCTTTCAATCGCCTCATCAGTCGGAACCCTTATCCTGTACCTTTCAAGGAGCTCCTCACGGGATGATTTATCAAGGAACATTTCATTTATTATAATCTCCGCATCAATGGGTATTGAAAGTTTTGATTCATCATTGAGTTCAATCAGGGTCTCGAAGAGATCCGCATCGGTCTCATAGACCTCCACCACTGAATCATGGTTTATCTCCAGTCTCTCCATTGCCTTATGGCTGTGAGTCTCCTCGAGGGTGTTGAGGTCAATGTGCCAGGCTCCCACAATGTTATTTCCCGTTACGAAGATTATGGCCTCGTTTTCATTGTCCAGGATCCTTATATACGAAAATTCGGGTACTGAAGACCTTTTAAGGACGGTGTAGTCCATCTTCCTCGGGTTATCAAAGGGTAGCCACATTTAATCCCCCCAACTATTCATTTCATAAGTACACTGTAGAAGACCTTATGATGGATAACCCTTTTACCCACTATGAGATAGGCTATCCTGTCGTCCATCCCCATAACATGGTGGCCCATGCTGAGCAGATTCCTTGCTACCAGCATAAGATTACCTGATTCTGAGAAGTCCCTGTTTGACTCCTGAAGCTGGTTGTATAGATCCTGAAGCTGGATATAATTCCTCGTTGACCTTTTAAGTAGCTGGATGTCACGGTTCATGAGGGCCCCGAGCGCATCATTTATCATATCCTGAACCGTCTGGGACATGAACTCTATGTGTGGAGGTGTCCTGTCCCTTCCATCAATTGCGTACCTTGCAATGTAGGCAAGGAGTATGTTTATCCTCTCAAGTTCAATTGCACTTCTCATTATACTGGATGCCAGCCTCAGGTCCTTTGCAACGGGCTGATGAAGGCCAAGGATTTTGAGGCATTCATCCTCTATCCTGTAGCTCTTCTCATTAACAGCTGCCGTTGTCTCTATCAATTCCCTTGCAGTCTCCTCATCCCCTTTGATGTAGCTGGATACGGTTCTTCCCACCCTTTCAGAGGTTTCATTACCATACCTGACGGTTTCATCCAGGACATTTGAAAGTCTGCTTTCAAGGAGAGCGCCGATCAATTTCCACACCCTTATCCAAATCTTCCTGTAATGTAGTCCTCAGTCCTTTTATCCCTCGGCTCTATGAATATCTGCTCTGTGAGGCCGCTTTCAACTATTTCACCATGCAGGAAGAAGGCTGTGTACTTTGAGACTCTTGTGGCCTGCTGCATGTTGTGGGTCACTATGATGATGGTGTAGTCATTCTTGAGCTTGTGGATGAGATCCTCGATCTTGGTGGTTGATATGGGGTCAAGGGCTGAACACGGTTCATCCATGAGTATAACCTCAGGTTCTATGGCTATGGTCCTTGCTATGCATAGCCTCTGCTGCTGTCCCCCTGAGAGTCCAAGGGCGGATTTATCAAGTTTGTCCTTGACCTCATCCCAGAGAGCTGCAGCCCTCAGGCTTTCCTCCACACGCTCCTCTATGAAGTCCCTGTCATCATATCCATGGACCCTGAGACCGTAGGCTACATTTTCAAATATGGACTTAGGGAAGGGGTTGGGTTTCTGGAAGACCATCCCAACCTTCTTTCTGAGCTCCACCACATCCATGTCAGGGTCATAGATGTCCTTACCATCAAGGTAGACGTGGCCCTCATGCCTGAAGCCGCTTATCACATCATTCATCCTGTTAAGGGTTCTGATGAATGTTGACTTACCACAGCCTGATGGCCCTATGAGGGCTGTGACCGTGTTCTTGGGTATCTTGAGGTTTATATCCTTGAGTATGTGCGCCTCGTCAAAGTAAACGTTCAGGTCCTCAACTTCGATTCTGTACATGCAGATCACCTATCTCCCCATCATCTTCCTTCTGTATCTATCAACAAGAGTGTTTGTTAGAACCGTGATTAAAAGGACGATTATCACAAGGACAGCCGCGGTGCCGTAGGCGTTCTTCAGTGAAATGCCCTCTGTTGCCAGCACATAGAGGTGAAGTGGGAGGGGCCTTCCAGGGTCGAAGATGGATACTGGCATTGAAAGTGCTGACCCCACAACGAACATTACCGCAGCAGCCTCTGATATGGCCCTGGCCATTCCCAGTATCACACCGGTGGTTATGCCGGGGATTGCTGCAGGGATAACCACCCTGTAGATGGTCTCCCACTTTGTGGCTCCAAGCGCCAGGCTTCCCTCCCTGTAGGATTGTGGAACCGTCTCTACTGAGACCTGGGCAACCTGGAATATGGTTGGAAGAGCCATGAGGGCCAGTACAAGTCCCCCTGAGAGGATTGACCACCCGAGGCCGAGGAAAACCACGAAGAATGATAAGCCAAAAAGCCCGAATACTATTGATGGTATGGATGCCAGGGTTTCTGCTCCGAACTTTATCAGCTTCACGATGCGTTCCTCTGTGGCATACTCTGTCATGTAGACCGCTGCCCCGACACCCAGTGGTGTTGCTATTATACCGGCTAGCAGTGTGACGTAGAGGCTGGATACTATCATGGGAGCTATCCCACCTGCTCTTCCAGAGTCAACCGGTTCTGAAAGCAGGAATTCCAGGTTTACGGCTGGCAAGCCCTTCATGAGTATGTAGCCAATTATTATGAGCAGTATCAGTACTGTCACGATTCCTGAAGCCCAGAAGATTCCTGTCATTATCTTCTGGCTTGTCTTGGGTGATATTATTCTGAAGGACATTTTAAGCCTCCTAGAGATATCCTCCACCTATAACTATCTTTTTCTTGTAGTGGAAGTAGTTGGCAACCACCAGCAGAGCCATTATGACAAAAAACAGGATGATGGCGGTCCCGAAGAGTGCGCTGTAGTGCAGCCCGGTGGCGTAGCCCATCTCCAGTGCTATGTTGGATGTGAGGGCCCTTACAGGGTCCAGTATCGATGATGGTATCTGGGTGACGTTACCGGCCACCATGATAACTGCCAGGGTCTCACCGATGGCACGACCCATCCCGAGGATGATTGATGTGATGATGCCTGGCAGTGCCGCCGGGAATATCACCTTCCTGATGGTCTGCCACTGGGTGGCCCCAAGTGCAAGGGAGGCCTCCTTGTACTCCAGTGGCACCGATCTTAGGGCATCCTCTGAGACACTGATTATTGTTGGCATTATCATGACCGTGAGTATGAGTGATGCTGTTAGAAGTCCGAAACCGGTACCTCCAAGGCTGGACCTTATGAAGGGTACCAGGATGATCAGCCCAAAGAAACCATATACCACTGATGGTATTGCTGCAAGGGTCTCTATTACCGGTTTGAGTATCCTGCGCATTATTTCAGGTGACACCTCAGCCATGAATATTGCGCATAGGATTGAAAGGGGGACGGCTATGGCCAGGGACAGGAAGGTTATGTACAGTGACCCGACGATCATGGTGAAGATGCCGTACTTACCATCTGAAGGTGCCCAGTCCATTCCAAAGATGAAGTTTGTGACCCCATACCCCTGGAATATGGGGAATCCCTCCCTGAATATGAAGACTATTATGAGAAGGATGGCGATTATTGAGAATATTGCGGTTATGAAAAGACCCTTCTCAATGAGTTTTTCCCTTGTTTTGCTGATCATGCTTTACCTCCTAGGTATCATCCGAGACATTTGCTATTGCCGGTACAACCTTCTGGCTCCTTACAATGGCCTGCCCTTCAGGTGAGAAAACCCACTTTATGAAGTCCTTTACGACTCCCCTGGGTTCTCCCTTTGTCAGGAATTCGAATGGGACCACCAGTGGATAGGATCCGTCTGCTATGGTGGTCTCTGAGGGTGTCACTCCATTCACCTCAAGTGCCTTCACATCGGAACTCATATGTGCCATTGAAACGAATCCAATTGCGTAGGGGTCGCTCTTTATGGCCTGTTTCACGGATTCTGTGGAGCCCTGAACGATTGCATCGGACCTTATCTTCTCGTCCTTCATGACAAGTGATTTGAATGAGCTTCTGGTCCCTGATCCCTCCTCACGGACTATCACATGTATCTCTGCATCGGGGCCTCCGACCTCCTTCCAGTTGGTTATCTTACCGCTGAAGATATCCCTGAGCTGGTCCACTGTCAGATCATCGACGGGGTTCTGGTTGTTAACGGCTATCACTATACCATCCTTACCTATCACGTATTCCTGAAGGTCGTCCTTTTCCTCAGGTTTCAGGGCCTTTGAGCTGGTCCCTATATCGACTATTCCCTGCTGGACCGTCCTTACACCCATCCCGGAACCGCCGCCCTGGACGTTTATCTTAACATCGGGGTGCTTCTTCATGTACTCAGCTGCAAGTTCCTCTGCAACTGGCTGAACAGATGTGGAACCAGCAATTTCAATTCTCTCATAGTCTGCTCCGGGTTTGATCATGAGGTATGCGAGTGCGATGATAATGATTATTATGAGGATGTTTTTGGGTTTCAGCTCCATGTCCATCACCTTCAGTTATTGATTTCACCTATTGGTTAATAAAGTTCACTTGAAGGTGACGGAAAGAAAAAATGTTGTGGTTGTGAAAACCACTAGGCCTTTGCCGGTACAACCTTTTCTGATTTGATTATTGCCTGTCCCTCCGGGCTGAGGACCCAGTCTATGAAGTCCTTAACTGCACCCTTTGCGCTGCCCTTTACCAGGAACAGGAATGGTCTCTGTATCTTGTAGGATCCATCTGCGACTGTCTGCTCTGATGGTGCGACACCATCTATTTTAAGTGCCTTGACTGTTTCATCGAGATTGGCGAGTGATATGAATCCTATGGCGTTTGGATCCTGTTTAACTGCCTGTTTAACTGCCTCTGTTGAACTTTCAACTATGGCATCCTTCTTTATCTTGGTCTCTTTACCCATCACTATTTCCTCGAAGGCCTTCCTGGTTCCTGAGCCGTCTTCACGTGTTACCACTGTTATCTTTGCATCGGGGCCTCCGACCTCCTTCCAGTTGGTTATCTTACCGCTGAAGATATCCTTCACCTGGTCCTTTGTTAGGTCTGAGACTGTGTTCTTGCTGTTTACGATTATGGCTATTCCATCCTTACCTATAAGGTATTCTGTGAGGCCCTTCTTCTCATCGGGCTTGAGTTCCTTTGAACTTGTTCCGATGTCTGCTGTGCCGTCAGCGGCACTCTTGATACCGACACTGGATCCGCCGCCCTGGACGTTTATCTTAACATTGAGGTGCTTCTTCATGTACTCAGCTGCAAGTTTCTCTGCAACTGGCTGGACAGATGTTGAACCAACAATGTCTATCTTCTCCTGCTGTCCGCCACCTCCAAGTGCCAGGACTGCGCCTGCAATAATTACAATTGCCACGACTATTCCTATGATCAGTTTGGTGTCCATTTTATCACCTCAACCTTTACCTTATCCTAGAACTATTTAAAATTTACTATTTTTGTGTACTTAATTACCTATTTTGTGAACTAAACCCTGTGCGCAGAGGAATTTAATTCACAATAAGTGAATAAAGATGCACTAAATGCATTAAAATTTAAATACATGAAGATCAGATGGAGTGATATGATGAATGAAGGGATAATAAATGATATACTGCGGGTTAAAAATCCCAGGTGGAGGACTTCCATTACGCGTGTTGAGCCTAACCGTATTGTTACGAGGGGTTATTCTCAGGAGGATCTTATTGGTGGTGTTTCCTTTTCTGAGATGGTTTATCTTCTGATCAGGGGTGAGCTTCCCCCTCAGAATGTTGCGCGTATGCTTGAGGCTGTCCTGGTGTCCTTCTGTGATCATGGTGTTACTCCGCCGAGTACTCAGGCTGCCCGTATGATTGCCTCGGCGGGTTCTCCGGTTCATGCCTGTATTGCCGGGGGTCTGCTTGCCTTTGGTAAGAATCATGCGGGTGCCATTGAGCGTTCCATGAAGCTCTTCCAGGAGACTGTATCATCCTGCGAGTCTGAGGATGAGATCCCTGATGCTGCCCTGAGGCTGGTGGATGATCACCTCCAGGCCAACAGGAGGATCCCCGGGTTCGGGCACCGCTACCACAACGCCGACCCCCGGGCCGTCAGGTTACTGGAACTTGCAGAGGATTACGGCTGCGTGGGACCCCACACCAGCCTTGCACTGGAGGTCCAGGAGATACTCCTGGAACGCAAGGGAGTCCGGATGAACGTTGACGGGGCCAACGCCGGCATACTATCAGACATGGGATTCGACTGGAGGACCGGAGCAGGAGTATTCATGATAGGACGCCTCCCAGGACTCATATCCCACGTCTACGAGGAAAAGGTCCGGGAACCAGCCTTCAGAAAATTCTTCGAAATCGAAGAAATACAGTACGACGGCGAGGAGAAAAGAATATTAGAAGCAGATTACAGAACACTTAATGGGTCAGAAATATGGAAGACGACGAATACAAAAGAGCCAGGAAGAGAGTAGAGGATCTCAAGGGATTTTACATCCACATATCAGTTTTTACAATAGTTAACCTTACACTCTTCCTCATAAACCTCCTCTCAACTCCCGGGACATGGTGGTTCTACTGGATAACAGTATTCTGGGGAATAGGAATAATATGGCATGCCTTCGGAGTTTTTATAGGTGATAGGTTCCTGGGTAAGGAATGGGAGGAGAAAAAGATAAAAGAGTACATGGAAAGAGAAAAGAGGAACAGGTGAACCTTAATCAGGACTCCTCTCTCTCCCTCCGCCTGAAGCGTTCAGGTGTGGTTGTCCTCGGGATGTTCCTGTAGTATTCACCTGCAGTGTCGAATATCTCAATGGATATATCTGCTATTCTCTCAAGGGTCTTAACAACCCTGGAGAGGGATATGTAATAGGTTGACCTCTCCTTATCCTCAAAGGGTGTTTCAGCCATCTGGGTGGCGACACAGTTAAGGGCATTCTTCTGGATCCTGTGAATATCATCCTCGAGGGACATGAGAGTTGCCTTCAGTTCCAGTTTCTCATTCAGAAAGGCGTCCATCGCAGTTTTCACCATCTCAACGGCAATGGAGAACATATCCCTGAGGTACTCCATCATTGCAGGGTCAACCTCATAGGATTCCTTTATGGCAAAGTTTGCTATTATCGCTGAATGGTCACCTATCCTTTCAAGGTCATAGGCTATCTCTGTAAAGGCCATTGTCTTGCTGAACTCAGAGTAGGGATTCATTGCTATTGCAGTATCAACAGAGGAGCGCACCTTCTCATGCATTGTGTTTGTTATGTAGTCCATCTTGAGGGCCTCATTTGCAAGGTCCTCATCGTACTCCTCCAGGGACCTGAAGGATTTGTTGAGCTGTTTGCACACATGCTGTGCCATGTCCCTGAGTATCTCCTTTATGAAGAAGCTTCCAGCGTATTCCCTCGAGGTTACCTCCTCACCGAAGAGCTCAGGGAATTCATCAAATTTCTTTATATCCACAATGTAGGCCCTCCTAACAACGCCCTCCCTGATGAGGGGCTGCAGAAGCTTGGTGACGTACCTCCTTGTTATGCCAAGGCGTTCAGCGATTTCATCCTGTGTGGACGGGTTCTCGTAGAGGATGACATCTATGATCGATTTTAGAGTAGCATTCTTTGTCTTATTTTTCATTCTCCTCAGACACCTCATCTTCAATTACTATAACAACGGATTCCCTGAATATGGAGATGATCATGTAGATAAGGCTAAGAATAACCGTAACGGTTATCAGAACGTCGAATTCATAGAAAATAGCCCTGTAAACAGTTACCAGGGGCGAGTTCACATCCACAAGGCCCCTTAGCAGGACGATGAAGCCCATTAGGAGGAGCACATAACCATAGGATTTCTTTATGGTCTCTGGCTGCAACAGGGGGTATATACCCATCACCATGAGACCCACGCCTATTGACCTGAAGAGGTTCCAGGATGTGGCCTCCTCAAGTAAGTAGAATATCTGCTGTGGCCTCCACTGGAAATTTCCAAGAAGGTAGATGAACTCGATTATGACGATAATGATGAGTGGTATCGCAAAGACCGCCCTGCTCTCAACCCTCTCTGTTTTAACATTCTTGAGGGGCTCCCTGAAGTAGTGGGAAAGCAGCTGATACAGCATTGAACCCAGAACGGCACCCATGACGGTTCCACCAACTCCCAGCTTTGAGGTTGTGAATGCAACTATCCCTGAGATCACACCCGCCATGAGTATATCAAAGGCCTTGGTCAATGCAACCACCCCTCAGCCATTTCTTCTGACATCTGCATTTTAGATCATATTATGCATATTTATTTTCTCTATTAGAGAACAGTTAGGTTCTGCTGGTATATCAAGCTTTGCATCAAAAATGAATTTATTGATGATGAAGCCCCCGGGTATTCATATGGAGTGCATATAGGAGCATATCTTGTATTCCTCATCCTCAACCCGGACAGAGTAACTGGCTATTTCCCTCACTGAGCCGTTCTCAGTGTTTATGAGGTCAACTGAAATCCTGTCATCGTTTATTCTTAGCTGGTTGTGTGAAGGGAATGTCTCACCCCTCAGTTTCCTTGTTGTGGCTGTGCCAGAGTTAAGTGTAACCATTCCCTCAATCATCCACACATTAGGCACATGCTTGTGTCCGTTGAGCACAAAATCCACACCGTATTCCTTCAGGAGTTTAAGAAGGTCACCTGAGTCCAGGAGGATGTTCCTCTCACGCCCTGTGTTGGGTATGGGTAGCAGGTGGTGGTGAAATGTGACTATCTTGCACAGGTGATCAGGAACACGTTCAAGTTCCTTCCTGAGCCAGTCAAGTTGATCCATTCCTATCTGACCGTCGTTTATATCTGGCTCAGAGGAGTCAAGGCCTATAACCGCGAATTCAGAGTCGTGGTGGACAAACTTCCTCCTTCCTATTAACTTCTCAAAGTGGATAAGACCCACATTCCTTGCATCATGGTTGCCGGGGATTGTGTAGGTGGATGTGATGGTCCTAAGTTCATCCACAAATGCTGCTGCAAGTTCATACTCGTGTGAGTATCCCTCTGTTGTGAGGTCACCTGAGACTATTATGAGGTCAGGGTTCTCATTTTCAAGCTGGTGTAGAAGATTTTTCCTGAGCTGATCCGAGAAGTTCTTCTCACCGAAGTGCACATCTGAAATCTGGGCAATTTTTTTCTCCATTAGAACACCTTAAAATCAGTAGAAAAGCCTTAGGGGGGATTCGAACCCCCGACCTATGCCTTACCAAGGCATCGCTCTACCACCTGAGCCACTAAGGCAATCATAACATGATCAGAACCGTTAAAATTCTTAGTGCAGGGGAAGGGATTCGAACCCTCGAAGGCCTGCGCCAGAGGATCTTAAGTCCTCCCCCTTTGGCCGCTCGGGCACCCCTGCATGGTAATTGATTAGTAGTAGAAAGTGGTATATTAATTTAACGGTCGCGTGTGGCTGGTAAACTTAATTCAATCTGATGACCATATCCATAGTGGTGGTCAATTGAAGCATGATAAATCAATCTGTATGCGGTGCGGTGCCTGTGTTAGTGTCTGTCCATTTGACGTCCTTGAACTCGAATATGAACTGATGGTGGGTGAAGGCTGCAGTGAATGTGGTGACTGTGCTGCGGTCTGTCCAGTGGATGCAATAAGGTGCTATCATGAAATATGATGTGGTGGTTATTGGTGGACGTGTAGCCGGTTCAACAGCGGCCTATCACGCTGCAAGGCTGGGCCTCAGTGTTCTGTTACTGGAGCGTAACCCTGAAATCGGGACCCCTGTGCAGTGTGCAGGCGGAGTGAGTGACAGTTTCTTCAAATCAACAGGTTTAAAACCGCTTCCTGAGTTCACATGCACAAGGATCCGGGCAGCCGCGGTGAACGGACCCCTCGGTGCCAGGATTGTGACAGAAAATCCTGTTGTGAGGGGATATATCCTCGAAAGAAAGTCCTTAGACAAGTACCTTGCACTGAGGGCCGCTGAAGCCGGCGCCGATGTACTCACAATGTCCATCGCAGGGGACCTAATATTCAGGGAGGGATCAGTCAGTGGTGTGGTGTTCAGGGGGCCCGATGGAGTCCAGGAGGTTGAATGTGGAATGGTGATTGCCGCAGACGGTGTGCAGTCCAGCATCGCCAGGAAGGCAGGTCTTGAAACAGGTTTCAGGCCAGCTGACCTCTGCTCCTGTGTCCAGTACGAGGTTGCAGGTGTGGACGTGGACCCTGAAACCATGGAATTCTACTTCGGGAGCCGTTTTGCACCATCAGGTTATCTCTGGGTGTTCCCCAAGGGTGAAGGAAGGGCAAATGTGGGCCTTGGAATACGAAGAAAAAGCTGCTCAGAGAGGGGTCCCCTCAGCTATCTCAACAGGTTCATGGAGGAGAGAGGATTTAAGAGGATAGAATTCAATGCAGGAGCTGTACCTGTTTGCGGACCCATTGAGAGGACCTTCACAGATGGTCTCCTGGTTGTGGGGGATGCCGCCGGACAGGTTGACCCCCTCACCGGTGGTGGGATACACCTTGCAGCTGAATGCGCAAAAATCGCCGGTGAGGTTGCCGCCGAGGCCATTGAATCTGGAAGGGTTGACGGCAGATTCCTCTCAAGGTATGAGATGAGATGGCGCAAAAAGATTGGTAAGAACCTTGAAAGGTCACTCAAATTCAGGAAAATCCTTGATGGGCTCGGTGATGAGGAACTCGATGCCCTGCTGAGATCCCTTGAGGGAAAAGATTTAAGTTCAATTTCAAAGATATCCCTTCTGAGGATTTTAAAGGACTATCCTTCAATGTTAAGGATACTCAGAGATATTCTTTAGATCATGAAGAAGGAAACTGATTAACAATGAATGATTTAAAGTGAGTTGGTTTCTTTGATAGCTAAAATCCATAGGAGAAGAGCCTATCTAACAGTGATAGCCATCATGACGTTTATCGTAAGATTAATACCGAGCCGGAACTTTACACTTGCAGGGAACGACGCATACATCCACCATGATATTGTCATGAGAATCGCCAGGGAAGGGCTTGGGATTATAGGGCATGACATACCATCCCTTATGGGTTTAAAGGCATATGCATACCCTCCCCTCTTCCATGTGATGGGCTATGGTCTTTACCTTTTATTCCGCTCAGAACTGGTCTTCTTCTTCATAAGCCCCCTCCTTGGAACAGCAACCGTTCTTGTTATCTACAAAGTTGCCCGTGAAACATTTGAAAGGGAAGAGGTAGCCCTACTTTCCGCATTCCTCTTTTCAATGGTACCCTCCTTTGTTGCAAGGACATCAGTCTTTATACCGGAATCCATGGGTCTGTTGCTCACCTCAGGAATCCTTTACATGCTTGTGAAGTACCTTAAAACAACACCCGGTTACCCTGACATAGATAAATTTGAGCTCAAAGCATTTAGCAATCTCTTCAGGGGTGATCTGCGTTACATACTCGGAGGTCTGGCTCTTTTCGTCATCTATCTCTTCACCCACAGGGGGTGGGTTTTCCTTTTAATCGCCCTGCTACTTCTCGCTGTTACGTTCCTCACACCATCATTCAGGAAAAGACCCCTAGAATTTGGCCTGATATTCCTCTTAATCGGTGCGGGCATCATTGAGTTTATAACATTTGCTGCAAGGTTTCAGTCAGTTCCAGTAACAATACTTGGCTTTCCCAAGTGGATGGGTGTGTTGCAGCTAATACTCGGGATTTACGGGGCCTCCCTGCTCCTAAGATCAAAGAATCCAATCCACAGGTTCCTCATAATATGGGCCACTGCCTTCATGATTATAGGGACCTACTCCTTCAGATTTAGGGATCCCTATGCAGCCATACCCCTCTCTCTTATGGGAGGTTATGCTTTCAGTGAGGTGAAGGGAAGGCTGTACGCCTCAAAACGCTTTAAGAGTTACTCTATCATGAAAAGGGACGTCAAACCCTTCCTACGGACTGGTATTTTTGCACTTCTAGTGCTGATGCCTCTGGCCCAGGGGGCTGCCATTGCATATACCGGAGTAACCACACCCAGCCCTCAGCAGAACGCTGCCTTCAGATGGATAAATGATAACACACCCCAGGACGCTGTTTTTCTATCAGCGATAGAGGATTCCTACTCACTCATTGGTAACACCCACCGGAGAGATGTTCTGCTCTGGAAAACAGTGTATGAAGGTTTCATGGGAAGCGCCCCATCCCTTAAGGAGAATACCATGACCCGCGATGAGGTATCGGCCATCTTCCAGTCATCGATACCATCAGAAACCAGTTACCTTCTGGAAAGAAACAACATAAGTTACATATACATCTCAAAATCAATGCACATGAAAGGTATCGGCCTGCAGCTGCCTGTGGATCCTCACTTCAAGACATGTTTTGTATCGGGAGACGTGTCGGTTTACAGGTACATTAAGAATCCCGGAATCCAGTCAAATTACTCAAGCATAACTGTGAATGGCGAAGATGGGAAGGTTGTGGAGTTCATTGAGAAATTCTGGAATGGGTATTCACAGGGAACGGAGCCCTCACATCAAGGGGTGAGTACCTTATAAAATGGCTCAGGTACAAGCAGATGGATAATGGTTCATTCCCTGGGGGTATGCCGCCTGCAGAGTACACCCTAACCACCATGCAGACCGTCTATCCGCTCATGGCGATAAGGTCATCTGAAAGCCAGGAAATTGTTGATAGGGGTTTGAGTTTTGTGGATTCCCAGATAAATGGGGATGAAATAAATATAGAGTCCCTCAGAAAATCTCAAGTCCCTTTTGGAAGTGAATATCTTAAGATCAAAACGAAGTCCCAGGTGGCTGGCATGTATCCCTCCAACAAAACTGGAATCTTATATTCCGTCATCGAAGAACAGGGGGCTGATGGCTCATGGAGTTCCAGAGCCTACGAGAATATTGGCATACTAAAGGGACTTGCACTTTACTACCTCTCCACAAATGACACCAGAGTTCTCGATTCAATAAAAAGGGGTTCTGAATGGTTAAATGCTCATCAGCGCCCTGATGGATCATTTCAGGGGGATGGAGACGAAAATGTATACTGTCTGGCACATTATTCTGATGCCGCACTGATTTACAGTGTGGCGGGGGATAAAACATCCCTGGAGAAAACAGTTGGCTACATCGAGAAAAGAGGGATTGGAAAGGACCCCACCCCCCTTAAATCATTCCTCACATTCCTCTGGAATATGAAGATTATATACGGAGAAGATAAAGCCATGAAGCTTGCCTCTGAAATCGCTGATCCCTGAAAAACCACAAAACTTATTTTTTCCAGATTAAATTATAAATTAGAGATTTAGGGGGGATTGTGATTGCATTCACCGATAAGATCAATGCTCTTCTGATGTCCAATGATGTTTCCGGCCTCATAGATGCCCTCAAAAGCCATGATTTTACCGTTAGAAGGGAGGCCGCAGTTGCCCTTGAGAGGATGGCAGATGAGAGATCTGCTGATGCCCTCATGGACGCCCTCAGATATGAGGAATGGCAGAAGGACTACCCCATACTTGCAGGTGTGAGGGCGGCCGCAGCAAGAGCTCTCGGAAAAATAGGAAACCCCTCGGCGGTTAAACCCCTCCTCAGGGCCCTTGAGGATCCTGATGATGAAGTTAAAATAGGTGCCATGAGGTCACTCTCAGAGTTCCCATCAGAGGAGTCCCTGAGGGCCATTGAAAAATTTGTGGACCACCCATCAGAGGATATAAGGAGGAACTCCATTGAGTCCATTGCAGGACTGGACCCTGAACTGGGCCTCAGATATGCATCCCGGGCCCTGGGCGACAGTTCATGGATGGTCCGTAAAACCGCTGCGAAAGTCATAAGAAGATTCGGGGATAAAAGGTGCCTTGAAGTCCTTCTGGATAACCTCAATGACCCCGATACAGAGGTCAGACGCCATATACTGCTGGCCGTCGTTAATATGGGTGAATATGCTGTGGACCCCCTCCTTGAGAAACTTTCAGACCCGCAATGGCAGACACGTGCCATGGTTGTTGAGGCCCTGGGTGAGATAGGATCCCGAAGGGCCGTGCCCAGGCTTAAAGGGATGCTCGCGGGTCGCAGAAGGGATGAAAATCGTTATGTCCGTGGCAAGGTTGCCGAGGCCCTCGGACGCATAGGTGACCCTGCAGCCCTTGAGGATCTCCACATGGCCCTCAGGGATCCCTACCTCTTTGTGAGGAGGAAGGCACGTGAAGCCATTGACATCATCGACGTTGAACCTGATCTAGAGGAATTCCATGACGGTGAAATCAGCTTCAGGTACCCCAGGTTCTGGAACATCTTTGAGACCCGCGACGGTGAGAGGCTCATTGATGCCTGGAGTGACAATCTCAAAATAGCCATAAAAAGGCGGAGGGCTGAGGGTTTAACTGCCGATGAATTTTCAGAGATCATCCTTGAAGTTCTGAATATGAGGGGTCTCCTTAACATAGCAAGGAGCAATATAACAGTTGACAGTGAACATGGATACATGATAACTGCAGATACAAAAAATGAAAGGGTAGTGACCTTCATCTTCAAAAAGGGAGGATACATATACTACATCTACTTCAGGGGCCCCATTGAGGACCTGAAGGAATCATATAAATATATAAGGGTGTTCATAAACACCCTTCACGTTGAAATCCAAGGCTACGGGGAGAGAGGGGATGGCTAGATCTTTTTCCCGTATATCTTCACCGCCTCCTCAAGGACCTCACTGAAGTCAGCGCGATCCCTCAGCTCAGCAAGGTCATCCAGGGAGACCAGTTTAAGAACGTTCTCCTTGCATGCCTCCACACAGGCTGGCAGTATGACTTCTGCGTCCATGCAGAGTGTGCATTTCTCTGCTGATTTCTTCTCAGTGTTCATCACAATCATGCCAGCCGGGCAGGCCACCATGCATAGCTTGCAGAGTATGCAGGACTCCTCATCAACAACAAGGGCCCCGTCAACCTCCCTTATGGCACCCACCGGACATATCCTTGCGCAGGGAGCCTTCTCTGGATGGCACTGCAGACAGAATAGGGGCATCCTATCTCCCTTCCTTGCCCTGGCGACTCCATGGGTTTCCCTGCACGCATTTATACAGTCATCGCAGCCACTGCACCTCGCAGGGTCCATGACCATCAGCATCTTCACTGAACCACCCCTCACTCTGATGCAAGTTTATCAAGGTAGTCTGGTATTCCAGAGGAGTCCCTTGGTCCAACAAGGACTCTCCAGCCAGTATCATCCTCTATCTCACCGCTTGCAGGAGCTGCAAGTCCAGGGATTATCATGACCTTGTCCCTGACCCGCTCCTCTATACCTGTCTCCTTTATGAGGTCAGCCACTGCCGGACCATTGAGCTGTCCACCTGCCAGTGAAACGTCCACGGCCCTGCCCTCTGTATCAAGGACGAGGAGGTATGCTGTAACATCACCTGACTTGAGATCCCCCTCAACCGTGTAGTAGGTGAGTGAGAAGTTGGTTGTGAGTATAACCGGGGAGTTCTCATCAACATCACCGAATTCATAGACACCTGGATCAACGGCCTGGGGCTTCCTCGG
Source organism: Methanothermobacter thermautotrophicus str. Delta H (assembly GCF_000008645.1). Taxonomy (NCBI): domain Archaea; kingdom Methanobacteriati; phylum Methanobacteriota; class Methanobacteria; order Methanobacteriales; family Methanobacteriaceae; genus Methanothermobacter; species Methanothermobacter thermautotrophicus. The sequence goes on along the minus strand of NC_000916.1, from coordinate 1,570,981 downwards.
GTCGGTGTAGAGTCCCTGTCTGAGTGTTAGGACCGGCATGATCTCCCATATCTCGGTTCCGGCGAGTATGAGGATGTCAGCGTACCTGTTCATGAGGGTGGCTGCCACTGTGGCCTCCCTTATGTTTGCCTCGATTTTATCGGATACCGTGAGCCTTGAGAGTGCAGGTATGCCCATGATTGGGAAGCGGAAGTCATCATCCCCGTCCTCAACTGCAAGGCGCCTTATCATGACGAAGTTGTCTATGGTGTCACCTATCCCCTCACCCGTGAATGTGCCGGGGTCAAGCACAATTTCAGTGACTCCCAGGGACCTGAGTCTCCTTGAGAGGTTCTTCATCTCCTCAAGGTCGCCGGGTGAGAAAAGCACGAGGGGGCAGCCGTATGAAACTGAGAGTTCCGCCATTTCACCAAGGTTGTCCTCCCTGGCGGCGTAGAGGAGCGGTTTCTGATCACCCAGGACCTCAAGGGCCGCCTTCATGGCCTCTACATCGAAGGTGCACAGGACCACAGGGAAGTTGAGTTTGCTTATGGCTTCTGCTGCCTCGGCAAATTTTTCAGGGCTCCCTGATCTGTTCCTCAGGGCTATTGCATCGAGAGTGAGTTTTTCGCCGGTACGCTCAAACTCCAGCTCCATGATCCTTTGGGCTCTGTTCAGGAGCTCCTCTGATGGAAGATCATCTGGAAGATCAACCACAAGGGCTGTTGGATTGTAGTATGTGAGTTCATACCTGTAGAGGACCTCATCACCACCCACAACCACCTGATTCTCCTCCGGCCCGAAGGTTATTTCCTTCACAGCAGGGGCCAGAAGGTTCTCCAGTTTCTGTCTTTCATCTCCACTGAGCTGTGGGCAGTCATCAAGGGTGACCTCCTTTTCTATGAGTTTTGTGGCAAATGCCATGCATGAGGCCTCATTGCATTTACCACAGTTTGTTTTTGGAAGTAAACGGTATACATCCATGGCAGTGACCTGCAATTTTAAACCTCCTGGTAGTCAAGTTCAGTTATCCATTCCCTCAGGTCAGGTGTTTCAGCTGTCATGTACTCCCTTGTGAAGGTTTCACCTATCTCCCGCAGCAGTCTGACTGAGGTGGGGTGTAGCATCATGAATATGTCCACACCTGAGAGCATCATGGTAAGTCCGGTTACGATTTCCCAGAGGGGCCCCCTGTAATCTGTGGGTCCCCATTCATCCTTCTTCATCCAGGCCTCCCTTGAACCCCAGGCGTTTGTGGTACCTGAGGACATTGGCATCTGGAGATCAGAATCCCCCTTGAGGGCTGCCAGCCGGGTCCTTGTGATGACGTCTATTGAGAATTCTATACCGTAACCCAGGGCACATGTTGTTGGGTCCATGACGATGTCCTCACGTTTAAGTCCCTCCTTAAGCAGGTAACGGTTGAGGGTCTTCTGCATGTTGACGTCTGTGATGGCCCATGAGAGGACCGCATGGTTGTGGTCAAGGGCTGCCCTTGCAACCTTCCTGTAGTCCAGGTCAAGGTTGGCAGATGCAAGGAGGCACCTTTCACCTTCAGCTGCCTCTGCAGCCTTTTCAAGGACCAGGGGGTCCTTTTCAGGGTCCCCGGATCCCCCTATCACCAGTGGGACGTCCACTGCCTGGAGGACCTCCTCGATATCCTTTGCGGCCTCCCTGGGTGATTTGTCCATGACCTTGGGGCCTGTTCCTATGAGGTGTATTGTGACCATGTTGGCGCCGTATTCCTTCACGGCCTTCCGTGCCCAGTCCCCCGGGTCCTCCATGACGTCACTGAAGTGTTCCCTTATTGGCCTCGGCAGTCCAGGCATGGGTATGTCAAATACGTCAAATGTGACAACCGGCGGGTTTGGCTGTGGCTCCTCGAACCTGTAGAGGGCCTTCTGCCCCCCAAGGTAAACACTTTTGCGGGTGCCCTCACCAAGCTTTACCTGGGCAACCTCACCGGGGTATGACCTTATGGGTGGGTTGAACTCCTCCGCGGGCAGTGCCTCGACAGCCTCCCTCACCTCAACTGTTTTCTGTATGGCCTGCTGGACTGCAGGCATCAGGTAGAGTTCCAGTTCCTCAACATCCATCCTGAACTCGTTTATCTCGATGGATTCCGTATTCTGAAGTAGTTTCAGAAGTTCCGTTAATTTATCCATAAGCACACCTCTATAAACTTAAAATCTTCTCTGCAACCTTTTTTATGGCCCTGAATGATTCAGAATCCTCAGGTAACTCATAGAGTGGTCTGCCCTCCATGTCGTAACTGGAGACAAGGGGGTCCTCAGGTATGACACCTATGACCTCAAGGCCATCATCCAGCTCCAGTCTGTCAAGGTCCCCCTCCCTTACCCTGTTGAGGACCAGGAAGACCTTCTTGAATTTTATCTCAAGTTCCTGTGAGAGTTCGACTATCCTCCTTGCGGTGAGTATCCCCCTCTTTGACGGGTCGGTTACAACTATCATTATGTCAACGTTCTGGGTTGTCCTCCTGCTGAGGTGCTCAAGGCCGGCCTCGGTATCTATGACTATGTAGTCATAGTTCTCTGCTATGTTCTCGATTATCCTTCGCAGCATGGTGTTGACTGCGCAGTAGCAGCCACTTCCCTCCGGGCGGCCCATGACAAGGAGGTCAAAGTCCCTGGTTTCGGTTATGGAGGCCATTATCCTGTAGTCGAGCATGTCCCACTTGTTCGCCGATGGGGGTATCCTGCCTGCAGCCGTGTCCCTCTTGAGCTGTTCCCTGACATCACCCACGGTGCCGCTGACCGGAACCCCCAGGGCCTCAGGGAGGTTTGAGTCCGGGTCAGCATCTATTGCAAGCACATCTGCACCCGTTGATGCCAGGACCCTTATGAGGGAAGCTGAGAACATCGTTTTTCCCGTGCCGCCCTTGCCACTTACTGCTATTATCACGTGACCACTCATGAGGGGTTTATTTGCGCTTTATTATTACCTTCTCAGCGTAGATCTTTGCATTCTTGAGGACTATTCTGAATCCTCCGGCTGCAGGGAGGGTCATCTCAGGTGCTGCCATTACAGGGACCCCCTCTGGAATCGGGGTCTCCTCAGGGTATGCCTCCTCAACCTCCTCTTCTTCGGGTTCAGTTTCTTCAACGGCCGCCCTTTCAAGGACAGGGTGTTCATTATCCCTCAGGAATCTTCTGAGATCCTTTATTGATGTTGCATCCTCCTCCGTTGCAATCTTGTCCCGGACGTCTTCCGGGATGAATTCCAGAACAGATTCCTTGAGCTCCCTTGGCATCCAGATCACCCTGTGGTATCCTCCGTCTGCCTGGAGGAATTTGGGTGACCTCATGTATTCAAGGCTGAGACCTGAGAAACCTTCAACCTGTTTTCCTCCTGAACACTGCCCGGCCATTGCTGAGAATGGTATCCCGAGGGGCGTTTCTCCCCTGAAGTCCCTGTTAACAATACCTATACCATCAAGTTCAGGTATGTAGAATGCCACTGCCTCGAAGCATCCGCAGGATGTGTGTGGGTAACCGAAGACACTGTGGAGGTATACCCTATCTGTTGTGCCCTGGGAATTTTCTTCTACTGCAGCGTTAACATTTGCATATTCTCCCCTCTCAGGGTCCAGGACTTCACCCTTTTCAATTTCGAATATCGGGCCGTCAGGGTCCATCTTGTATGCTGCACGGCAGTCGAACCAGTTTATGGCGCCGCAGAGGGCTGTCCTGTCTGGTGTTACTATGCATACATGTGTGGGTGCGAAGGACTGACACATGAGACATCCATAGAAGACATCAACGTCCTCATCTGAAAGTTCCCTTGCCCTTGAGTCCCTGGTCTCATACTTCTCCCTTGCTGTCTCAAGGAATTCCTGGACCGCTGCCTCATCTGTCATGAGTGTTACTGCTATTGATTCGATTATGGGGAACTCCTCCCTGAAGAGGACCGAGAGCGCCTTTCCGAGGTGTTCGAGCCTGAAACCTGCATCCTTTGCCTCTGTACTCACACGACACCATATCTGGTCCCTCTGGTTGAGGTGCATGAATCCCTTAACATAGTTGCAGAGCTCATGGAGCCTCCTCTCGATGACGCTTTCAAGTTCCTCCTCGAGTTCACTGCCAGCTACCTCAACGTTTATGGCGAAGGGGTACACCTGGCCCTGTTCCATTTCATCTATCTCGGGCCCCTTGACCTCCACCTTTCCGTCCTCGACCTCGTCCTTAACCTGGACCAGTTCTGCTCCGATGGATTTGGGACCTGCCAGTTCAACGAACATGTTGGCTGATCTTATCCTCTCCCCCTCATGCATGGGACTTACATCGACTGGTATGTCTTCAAACATTGAATTCCTCCATTATCCTGATCATTCAGCATACATCTTCTCAAGGTATCTGAACCATTCATCATCATCCATGTTCGGGAATGATGCATCTGCATTTGAGTGGAATGTCTTGCATATTGTGAGTGTCTTTATATGTGGTGCGAAGTGTTTGAGGCTTGATAGGCCCTGGGATGCGATGTAGTATATGCAGCCTATGAATATTACAAGGTCATGCTGGCCCTCACCGCGGATACCCTCCCAGGAGGGGTCCTTCAGGAGGTTTGTTATCTCCACGATACCGTGGGGCTCTGATTCTATGCCGGCCTCACTCAGTGCCCTGTAGGTGTCTGCCGTTGCTACCACCGGTAAATCGAAGTGCCTTATGATTTTAACCGTATGTTCAAGCACTTCCTGGCGCTTGGCGAGTGGCCCTACAACCATAAGTGGCCTCCTGGCCTTTTTTATCATCATGGTCGCAGTTTCGGGTGTTACGAGCATTGCCTGTTTTGGCCCGGCTATAACAGTGGGCTGCCATGGTATTATTCTGTCATTCAAGACTATCACCTCTCCAGGAGTGAGGGTTCCTTTGGAAGCTCCCTGGGTTTCCAGTTTTTCTCCTCAAGGATCTTCATGACATCCCTCTTGTAGACTATCGGGATGTCCTTCTCGGTCCTTATGAACCTGTCTATATCGTCCGGGATGGTGCCAAGATATTTCCTGTGAAGGTCTATGTAGTTGCTGAGTTTCATCTGACGGCCCTTGGGTGTGTCTGTTGGCCTTATGCATAGCTTGGCTATCATGACCGTTGCCTCCTCCCGGTTCTCTGCTGCGTAGAGGAGGTGCTCGGGTGCTGGCTCCCCATCGATAACCTCACCTGTTCTGAGGTCCTTCAGCTTCCACTTCTCCTCATCATCTGCCCTTCCAAGGAAGAGCCTGCGATACTTTGATCCGTGCGGACCCAGGACGACGGGTATTCCCCATCTGTTCACACCGGTTGCTATGGCAGCCGCCTTCTGGGAGTAGGCACCCCAGGCAACCCCACAGGCACCCACACGGTTCAGTATGTAGTCTGCTATCTCCTCAAAGTTACCTTCAAGGGGTTTCTGTGCGAATATGTTGGCTATCTTTATGGCTGCTCCTGATACGTGTGCATTTGAGACGCATGACCCCATGTTGACGAGTCCCTTTGCATCGAACTGTCCACCATATTTTTCATAGAGCGTCTGACCGTCCTCGTCCCTGTATTCGCCTATGGACATTGCTCCGCAGCCTGTTGTTACCACGATGTAGTTCCTCTCAAGGAACTCCTTTGCCATCAGTGCGACGTCCTTTCCACCCTCAGGGTAGTTTGAGCAGCCCACAAATGCCACCACTCCGGGTATATCCCCCAGGACGATTGGTGCTCCGACCCTCCTTATCTCAACGTCCTGGGCCGGTCCCCTTCCAGCCCTTATCCTGTATTTTTCGTCCTTGACCCGCCTCTCACCTGCCTTTGTAACCATGGATACTATGGGTATGTTCCTTTCACATTCCTGTTCGCAGCGTCCACAGGTGTAGCAGAGCTCCTCAATGGCCATCTCCTCAAGTTTGCTGAGGTCACCATCCGCTGCCTTCTTCACGGCGTCCATGACCGGGAGGCTGTTGGGGCAGACCCTCTGGCACCAGCCACAGTCTGTGCACTCTGATGCCAGCTCGATTATCTCATCAATATCTGGCAGCTTTTTGAGGGATTTCCTGATGGGTGCAAGTTTCATCGCAGTCTTAACAGCCACCTCACCCACCTTTTCAGGGTCCAGTATCAGGGCGCCCTCTATGTTACCGTTTATCAGGTCATTCACGATTTTATCAGGGTCCTCATCGGTCATGTCAGGGAGTCCAAGGCACATCTTATCTGTTGTGGCGATGACCGCTGACCTGTTCTTGAGGGCCTCCTCCAGTACATCTGTCCTGACGCACTGTTCGTCAACCACTATCACATCTGCAACGCCACTTCTTATGAAGCGGAGCTGTTTTGATAGTGGACCTACAACCTTTGCTGCCTCATTGTACCTGGTCACGTCTATTGCTGCACAGCAGATTCCGCAGACCTCAACCTGGTCCTCCATTTCATTCTCATCAAGGTAGTCAACTATGTCTGCGCCTGGCAGCACGTTGTGGCCTATGCAGAGAACAACCGGTTTCTCTGTATCTATGGTCCCGAATCCAAGTTCAACCAGGGGTGCGTCCTCGTCACCCTTTGGAAGGTCCAGGGCCACTATCTGGGCCAGGTCTGCAACTTCCCTTGTAAGGTCATCCATGAGGCCAGCGTGGAATGCCTTTGATTCAAAGTCCTTGCTGTCCCCCTCCTGTCCCGTGTGACAGGCTGAAAGGAGGTGGGACATCTGTTCCTCAGCGTAGTCCATCACCTCCCTCAGGTCCCCGAGTGTGGCGGGTCTCTTACCCATCACCGTCCGTGTTATTGGTGCCTCTATATCCACGTTGCTGCCTAGGTCTATCTTATAATCCTCTCCAAGCCTCTCTATGAGGTGGTCCACCAGGTGCCTTGCGTGTCCTGCATGGGCGGCTGTCCCTATCAGACATGCCAGCAGCACCGTCCTTGCCTGCTGTGTGGCTGCGTCTATACCACATGCTCCCTTCTTCCCGAGAAGTTCACATTTACCGTAGGTGCAGAGACAGCACATGTCACAGAATGGTGCGTAGAATGGTTCGTACCTTTCAAGCAGTTTCATGTCCCATGATCTCAGGTCAGTCACGTGGGGACGGGGTTTAGGGCCCTTAACCTCTTCCTCAGGAGGCTTTTCCTCAGTTATTATTTCTCCTATGGATATCTGGATGTTCTTGGCATCCCAGAAATCCCCTTTAAGGTCTTTGGCTTTTTTTGATTCAGGCGCCACATCTATCACCAGTATTACTAAATCCCGATTGACAATTATTAATGATTTATAATGATGTTTTTAATTTTATGGAATCTATATATAAACTTTGTGCATTGTCGCTGAACACATAAAGACATGGACCTTTTTAATAAATGGTGGGGATGTGCCAGATAGGCGGAGGATTATTACCATTATACACCCTGAGACCCCCGGCAATGGTCATCCCTCCGCTCAGGGTGCGATATTACCACAATATAAGGGAAACCGAAGATTAGTAATAATCACTTCAACCTTTATATTATATGAATGTTTGATATAGTGATTGGAATTAAAAAAAGATTAAGGAGGCGAATAGCTTGCATATTCCAGATGGTTTCATACCATTCCCACAGTACCTTGTGTACTGGCTTATTGCCCTTGTAGCCCTCTACTTCAGCATGCAGTGGGCTGGAAGGGATCTTAAAGAAAGGCAGATACCACTGTTTGCTGTTCTTGCAGCGGGAATATTTGCAATACAGGCGATGAACATACCGATACCCTGGGGTACCAGCGGTCACATGGTTGGAGCGGCCCTTGTTGCAATAATATTTGCAAGTCCCTATGCGGCTGTCCTGCTTCTCTCAATTGTACTGATACTGCAGGGACTCATCTTCGGTGACGGAGGAATAACGGCACTGGGTGCAAACATCTTCAACATGGGTGTGATTGGAGGTTTCACCGGTTACTACCTCTTCAGGGCACTGAGATCTGCAGGTGAAATACCTGCAGTGATTGTGGCATCATGGGCATCAATATTCCTTGCAGCCATTGCCTGTGCAGTGGAGATGTGGATAGCAGGAACATTCCCCCTCGTACAGGGACTCTGGATGATGGGACTCTACCACGCAGTCATAGGCCTCATAGAGGCTGCAATAACCGTCGTGGTTGTTCTTGCAATTCAGAGCAGCCGCCCTGATCTTTTCTCCCTGAGGGACTGGGGAAAGAAAGGTGCCGAGGTGTTATCAAAATGAATGCCCGAGACAAAAAATTCATGACTGCCGGCATAATAATTGCCCTCATAATAGCTGTGCTGGCACCGTTCCTTGCCTCACCAAACCCGGACGGCCTTGAGAGCACCGCCGAGAAGGTGATGCCAAACCCTGAAACAGAACCCGTCCTCGAGTCACCGCTACCAGACTACACCCTCCCGGCGCTGGGTGACAGTCCCTTTGGCGGTGTCGTTTCAATGGTAATCGGTACGATCCTGGTACTGGCCATAGCCTACGGTGTTGGCGCAGTTTTCAGGGGTAGGAAAGCTGCAGGTGAAGAGGGAGGAGAGGAGTGATCCTCCCAATTAATTTTTTTCTGGTGAAGTCGAATGGAAGACCTCATAAACATCGAAAGGGAGAGCCTCAAGGAGAGCTCAATCCACAGGCTTGATGGGCGTATCAAACTCATAATAACCTTCATAATTATAGCCTTCGCTGTTTCAGCCAGCAGCGTGGTTACACTGATCTTGATGGAGGCCTATCTCCTCCTGCTTGTACTCCTATCAAATGTATCACCATCATACGCCCTTAAGCGTATAATCCTTATACTCCCATTCGGAGGTTTCATTGCACTCTTCCAGCCCTTCATACGGCCAGGGACTGTTATCTGGACCGGCCCCCTGGGTATGGATGTGACACTGGAGGGACTGATCTTCGGTGCCCTGCTCCTCGGGAAGGTAACCGTGAGCGTGACAGCGGTGATCCTTCTATCATCAACAACATCAATGCAGGAACTGGTTGGTTCAGCAAGGAGAATCGGTGTCCCCTCAGACTTCGCAATGCTGCTCAACCTCACAGTAAGGTACCTGTTCTTCTTCTATGATGAACTTGAGAGGATAAGGAACGCACAGAAGACCCGTTGCTTTGATATATGGAATAAAAGGACATCCTATAGGTGGAGGCTCAGGAAGGTGGGTGAGACCATTGCAATGATGTTCCTGAGGGCATATGAGCAGGGGGAAAGGGTGTACCTCAGCATGCTGAGCCGTGGGTACAGTCAAGACAGTCAGATGTACACTGCAAGAAGCACCCTTGGCAGGTGGGATGTCCTCTTTGCAGCCGCAAACATCTTTATACTCGCGCTGCTCCATATACTCCAGCTCGGCTACTGGTGATTGGATGATCGAGCTCAGGGATTTAAGCTACAGCTACCCGGACGGCACACCAGCCCTCAGGGGTATCAACATGAAGGTGGAGAGGGGTGAAAGGGTTGCCGTTATAGGGCCCAACGGGGCAGGCAAATCAACACTTTTTCTGCACCTAAACGGTATACTGAAACCAGCTGCCGGTGAGGTCATAATTGATGGTGAAAGGGTAGACTACAGCAAGGATGAACTGATCAAGATCCGGCAGAAGGTAGGAATAGTCTTTCAGAACCCTGATGACCAGCTATTCTCACCAACAGTCAGGGAGGATGTTGCCTTTGGACCCATGAATCTCGGCCTTCCTGAGGATGAGGTTGAGGAGAGGGTGGCTGAATCACTGGAAAAGGTTGGTATGAGCGGCTATGAGAACCGGGCGCCACACCACCTGAGCGGAGGGGAAAAGAAGAGGGTGGCCATTGCAGGTATACTTGCAATGAAGCCTGAGATCATGGTTCTTGACGAGCCAACGACCGGTCTGGATCCGGAGACAGCCGATGGTATAATCAGGATACTCCTTGAACTGAGCAGGGAGGGCATAACGGTCATGATTTCCTCCCATGACGTTGAAATAATAAGTCAGTTTGCAGAGAGGGTCTTTGTCCTTAACAGTGGCGAACTCATTGCAGAGGGCACCCCCCTGGAGATATTCAGGGATGCTGAACTAATCAGGAGGGCCAGTTTAAGGCTTCCACGGACGGCTGATCTGCTGAACCGTCTCAGGATGGCTGGTTTCGAAGTTGATGTGAAGCTGACTGTGGAGGAAACCTACCATGAACTCCTCCACCTCCTGGGTGGAGATGCATACCACAGACTGCTCCATTTTCTGGGCGAGGAGAAACAGCACAGGCTCATCCACCTCCTTGGTGAGAAGAAATACCATGAACTCCTCCACGCCCTGAAGGAACAGTGAAAAGCTGTGCAAAATTTATCCGAAGCTTCAAATGCCCGGAGAACCTTTTTTCGGTAAAGTGAAAGTTCTAAAAAATTGATCCAGAGCTCAGATATCCATCAAAGCTGTCAAAAAATTAATGTGGCTGTCGACCGGATGCTAGAGCTTTGGCTCAAGTCTTTTTATCATGAAGGCCATGAACCCCACGAGCATGGGGAAAAGGAACAGGTATATCATTATTATGGCTATGGGTGGTAGAACTGAACCCATGACCGTGGCGGCTGCAAGAAGCATGACGAGGAATATCACAGGGCCGAGAATCGCCAGGAACATGTATATCATTGTGAATGAATTAAGCTTCTGTGAATAGTCCTTGAGCTTCATCCTCATTTCATAGGCAATATCATCGGCTATAACATTCAGGGTCTTTGATAGGTCCCCACCACTGTTGAGGGTCCTTGTGATCTGGTAAACCGCCCTCTTAAGCCCATCAGATTCTATGCGGTTACTCATCTCAATGAGTGCATTCTCCGTTGTCTCACCATACTTGATCTCCTCAAGGGTCCTTGCAAATTCCTCAGAGAGTGCCCCGTATCCTGACATTGCAACTGATCTCATACTGTCATGGAGCCCGAGACCGGATTTGAGCTCGGTTGCCATCTGACGGAGGGCGAAGGGAAGTTCCCTTGAAGCCTCACTTGAACGTTTACCCCTCTGGAGGTTCGGGAGGAAGATTATAATTATCGCCATGAAAAGAACAGCAAGCATCATTGCAAGGCCTATCTCAATTCCAAATCCAAGGAGGACCATCACCACCAGGAGGACCGCTCCTGATCCACCTCCAAGGATCATTATGAGTTTAGGGTCAAGCTTTTCCTTCTCCTCCTCCTTCAGGAGTTCCTCAAGAGACGCCCTCTCAAAGCTGGCACGAGTCGCACTGTCCTCACCCCTCTCCTCCAGCCTCTTATCTGCTTCTATGAGTCCCTTGAAGACCTCTATCTCCTCAGGAGTCATTTTCATGCGGCTTATAACGCAGGCGGAGCCCCTCCTTGAGAGAAATCCTGGCTTTGGTTTCTCTGAACTCCTCTTCAGAAGTCCTCCCGGCCTTCCAATGGGGGGTGCCTTCGGCTTTATTTCACCCATCTTCTGAACCGGCTTCTGGACACCCTCACCCACCTTCTTTGTGGATGTGAGTGTTATGCCGCCAAGTTTGTCAAATATATCCCTGATGGAGACCATTATATACGCCTCAGAGTATGCTGTCCAGGACACCGTCCGGGTCCCTGTAGTATTCATGGATGTAACGTCCCACCTCATCTATGCTCCTTATATTCTCATCGGCCATGTATTCAAGGACGAGCCTCCTCCTCTCAATTTCCTCCTCGATTTCATTTATGCTTATGGCCCTCAGTTCCGCTATCTCCCGGAGGGTCTGGCTGGCTATACCAACATATTCAACCTTATCAGCCACGCTGTTCCACTCAAAGACCCTGTTGAGCTGGACGTTACCCTCCTCCATACCCACGACCTCGGCGACCTCAGTTATCCTCCTTATGGAGCCGCCCTCCGGCCTGTACATCCTGTTCTGCATTATTATGAAGTCCAGGGCCGGTATCATGATCCGGGGGACATTCATGGGTGGGTTTATGAGACGGGTTATGGTTTCCCTTGCTGTGTTGGCGTGGAGTGTCCCGAATCCACTGTGACCTGTGTTGAGGGCTGTGAATAGGGTTATGGCCTCACTGCCCCTCACCTCCCCCACAATGACCCTGTCGGGCCTCTGACGGAGGGAGTTCTTGACGAGGGTGTCCATGTCAAGTTCCCCCTTACCCTCTATGTTGGGCGGCCTTGTCTCCATCCTGAGTACATGGGTGTGGGGTAGCTGAAGCTCCAGGGTATCCTCGATGGTTATTATACGCTCAGTAGGAGGCACGAATGCCGATACTGTGTTCAGGGTTGTTGTTTTACCGGACCCGGTACCCCCCGCCACTATGGCGTTGCATGGTTTCACACCCAGCCCATCTGTGCATACCCAGAGGAAGGCTGCAAGGTGGGATGACATGGTCTTGAAGTTTATGAGGTCAACAACAGTGAAGGGATCCTTCCTGAATTTTCGGATGGTGAGGGTGGAACCATCTGGAGAAACCGGGGGTATTGTTGCATTGACCCTTGAACCATCGGGGAGCCTCGCATCAAGTATTGGGGTCTGCTGGTCTATACGCCTGTTGACCTGCCTTGCGATGAGGTCGACGATGGCCTTTATGTCGTCATCGTTGTTGAAGACGACATTGGTAATCATCATACCAAGCTTCCTGTGGTAGACGAATACCGGTTTTTTGACACCTATTACCATTATCTCCTCAAGGTCATCGTCCTTTATTAGGGGGTCCAGTTCACCGTACCCCAGCATCTCCTGGGATATCTGCTTTGCCAGTTTGTCAACATTACGAACTCCCTTCATCCTGAGGAACTCCTTAACCTCAGACATGAAGGTGGATTCATCTATTCTGAACTCTTCACCCTTGGAGACTGCGACCTCAACCAGTTTTTCCCGGATCTCATTGAGGAGCTCCCTCTCCTTCTCAGAGAACTTGGGAAGGGAAACCTTGTACTGGGGTATGAGGTCTCCCTCAATTATCTCAACGTCCTTTAAATCAACCCGTGGAGAGGCTGGTTTTGGCTTGGGCTTCTCAAGTACCTTTTCGACCTTGAATTCCGATTCCGCCTGCCTCTCCTTCCTTTCCTCACGGGGTGGTTCTTCCTCATCCGCTGCAAATTCCCCGAGGATCTCCTTCAGAATTTCCTTCCGCTTATCCCTCATAGTACTCAACCTTTAATATGTGGAGGATAATATTTAAGTGTATGTCAGCAAGGTGTCCCGTCTGTGGGGAGGACCTCCCTGCCTACAGGGGCGGTGTTGATATTTACGGCCCCTGCGATGGGTGCATTGACCCCCACCTGAGTAAGTTCAGACCCGTTAAGGGCGTATCCGGTTCAGTTCTCAGGTTTTGTAAATGCGGCCGGAGGCATCTTGACGCTGTCATGGCCCATGTCGCAGGGATTATGATAAGGGAGGGATGTGTACCTGAAGATGCCAGACTCAGGGATATCGGGGCTCCCCTGATAACTCCAGCTTTACCCCTTGAATCTGCACCATTCCTTCCAGAGCGCTCTCTTGTTATTTTATCACCCCATGTTGATAAAGGAACCGCTGAAACAATCATGGAAGACGTTCCAGAGGTCAAGGGTGTTTTAAGGGGTGATATGCGCACTGTTCCCGGGATGATGGACTCCGGCACCAGACCCCATGTATATGAGCTCCTTGCGGGTTGCGATATGAGGTGTGACATCATTGAAACACCTTCCGGAGCTCTATCAATATACAGGAGGCAGAGCAGACTCCACATAGAGTTTTCATCCGGAAAGAACCTTAAGATTCAGACTGCTGCACGTGAGATACTCTCACTGCGCCCTGAGAATGTGCTGGATGCAACATGCGGCCCGGGAACCCTGGGGATATTCTCCCTTATGGCCGGTGCCCGGAACGTTGTATTCAATGATATCTGGAGGGAAGCCTGTGAGATGACCCGACTGAACCTGAGGGTCAATGGATTCCATGAAGGGTTCAGGGTCTACAACCGTGATATAAGGGAACTGCCAGATCTCATTGATGAGAGGTTTGAACTCTGCATCGTGGACCCCTTCCCTGGTGTTGATCCCCGCGAATTTATTGATGCTGCAAAGAGACTTGCAGAAAACACCCTTCTGATAAGATAAATCTGATGCTGAATACACTCTAGATACCCATGTAGACCGCCACTGCCGGGATAACAAGTACACCCATGAGATGGGATTTACTTGTACCGGTACAGTGGGGTATTAGTTCCGAAGGACGTTGATGCTATAAGTGCCAGGGCAATGAATGGTATGCTGGCCCCCTCCATGACTGCAAAAACGAATACGGATGCCGTCATGAAGAGCATGACCACCAGTGAAATTTTTCCGTAATTGATTCCTGAGAGATTGGCGCAGAGATAATCAGCAGCCCTGATGGATATTACAGCCGCCAGAGATACCGCCAGGAGGGAGGCTGATATGAAAAGGAAGATGTGGCCGGCGTCGATATCCTGCATGATCTGGGATATATAGACAGCAATGCCGCTTCTGGGGTTTCCAATTATGTAGAGTGTCAGCAGGGAAAAGAGGGCATCCGAGGTGTTAAGGCATGAAAGTGCAGTTATGAAGTCCCCCGGTGAATCCTCTCCTCCCGAACCCGTGAGGGAACATGCTATCATACCGCCCTGGGCGGGTCCAAAACCTGGTAGGAATCCCAGAAGGACGGATGCAAGTCCACCTGCAAGAACAGACCTGGCGGTGCCACCATCAAACTCTGTGAATGGCTCTATTTCCTGCTCAGGTAGATATGATCCCGAACTGAAACTGTAGACCATGGTGCTGAGACCGAAGAAACCTGTGAACAGGGTCATCAGACCAAGTCCCGGGGATATTGGGGCCTGGAAAATAATCCAACCCATCGCCCCTGAGAAAAGAAAGAGTATAACTGCCCAGAGCAGTGTTTCAAAATTCCTGCTGAGCTTAAGCATCATGTAACCCGAAACAAGTATGAGGATTAACCAGATGTGTGGTCTGATAAATCCATAGAGGGGTGGTAACGCCAGGAGGAGAAATGGTAAAAGGATTATGGTCAGCAGGATTCCGCCAACACCACCAACTGTTGCAGCCCTTATTGCCTCACCAGCCCTCCCCTCAAGAACCATACGGTGCCCCGGGAGAACTGATAGAGCTGTTGCCTCATCTGGAACCCCCAGCAGGGTTGAGGGTATGAACTCAAGGAGGGCGTGGGTTACAGAGAGTGATAATAAAAAAACAGCCAGAACCTCCTCCGGGAGGAAACCCAGAATCTGGCCTGATGCTGCGAAAATGAACGCCCCAACGGTATTAACATGGATACCCGGGATCAGACCCGTCAATGCACCGGTTATGACTCCAAGAAGACAGGCAAAAAGGATTTCAATTATCCCCATCACCTGAGATGATCTGAAGTGTGTAAGAAAGGCTTTAAGATCACATCAGCCTTCTTACATCACTAACCTGCTGCAATACAGGAAAGGCAAGATCACATCAGCCTTCTTACATCAGTAACCTCTATATTGCTGACACCCTCAATCCCGGAAAGGCTCTCCTCAGCAGCCTCTGTTCCGCCCTCGGCGTCACCAACAACAACCATAACATTGAGGGCCACGAGACCGAATGCTATGGGTTCCTCGTCTATTTTGTGAAGTTCTGTACCCTCAGGTATTCTTTCCTGGATCTCCTTTTTAAGGGCCTCAAGATCAACATCAGGGCTCTCAGGCATCACCTTTATGGTGGCTACTACATCTCCCATAATAATACCTCCCTAGAAAGTATTAAATTAATACTGATTTATATATTTTTCCTATGGTCCCTCGAATCCACACTTGCACCTGTAGGTGTGGCCGAAGGTCCTGCACTTCTGGCACCTGTAGATCATTTCACCGCACATTGGGCATTCAAATTTCACATAGGTCTCAACCAGAGGTATCTCCTGTTTACAGGATGTGCATTCCATCTTGGTCATCTAATCACCTCTTATAACTGTACATACACATTCCGAAGCACCTGCCCTTAAAATGGACAGCACCCTGGAGGGATATTTCCCATTTACAACATAACAATCAGATTTCAGTTCAATCAGAAGTTCAGGTAGTGCTTCATCCACTGATGTCTCACCAAAAGATAGTAAGTCTTTAGCACTTATATCATTTATAAGTTTAGCATCACTGGCAGGTGGCCTCTCAGTGTATATACCATCTACATCTGTTGCTATTAAAAGTTTCGCTTTCAGCATATGGGCGATCATGAGTGAGAGGGAATCAGAGGTAACCCTCCATGAGTGTTCAGCAGGGTCAGTGTAACGCAGAAGCCCCGAAGGAAGTATAACGGGGGTTAAACCCCTCTTGATAGCTTCTCTGCAATCTGTAACAGTCCTCACAGGGACTGCGGATTCCACAAGATCTGAAATGAGCCTTCCAGTTATGTCCATGCACATTATGGCTGCCTCATGATTTGCAGTATCAGAAAAACCGAATTTCCTATCATGGTATCGCACCATATCTGCAAAGGCACCCCCACCACAGACCACAGCCGCACCGGTACCCTCAAGGCTCTCAAGGAGGGCTGCGGCATGTTCTGGAAAAAGGCTTCCACCTATCTTAACAACCCACTCCATGGTAAACACCTGATTAATCTGCTGGAAGGACCTCACAGCTAAAGCAGCTTCAGATCACCTGTTATTTTATCTATCTTCTCATCGTCATCGGGGCCTATCCCAAGGCAGGTTATGGTGCCGGCTGGTATCTGGGTGTGTCCCGCATCCCTCACCAGGTAGTTTGAGATTCCCGCCTCCTTAACAGCCCTGTATATCTCAAGCAGTTCATCAAGACTATTCACAGAAACAATGACCTTCTTTGAGCCTTCAAGTTCCCATTTTCTTATTTTATCCTCTTCAGTCCTTTTAAATGATCCTATGGAAGCATGACAGGCCTGGGCTGCTATTTTACCCTTCCCCATCTTCAGATCGGATCTCACTATTATGACCTGTTTCATTTTCCCACCACTGGGTTCTATCTTCCTTACCGCTAATAATGATTTCCAAGCTGAGGAAACGGGAAGCTACCAGCAACCATCTGATGCACATGTTAACCATCATGATCCTTACACAGCAACCGGTGTGTGTTAGTGTTACAGTGAAATTCTCCGAGGCTGAGTGATATAGAATCATGATATGGATGCAAAAAAGAGCCGAAAAAACGATAAATTTAAATACTATTGAGTTAAATATAGAACTGAGGTGATATTATGGCCGAATTACCCATAGCACCAGTTGGGAGAATCATAAAAAATGCCGGTGCCCAGAGAATAAGCGACGACGCAAGGGAAGCACTTGCAAAGATTCTGGAAGAAAAAGGCGAAGAAATAGCAAAAGAAGCTGTTAAACTTGCAAAGCACGCCGGCAGAAAAACTGTTAAAGCATCAGACATAGAACTGGCCGCTAAAAAGTTATAGACGGTCATATATTTCTTATTTTTAATTTTTTCACCGCCTTTTTCCTTCAGAGGGGATGCGTTTCCCTCCTTGTTTAAGTAACCTTATTAACCGGAGAAACCATAATCATTCCAGGACTGATTTTTTCATCCCGGTATCCATGGTGATAAAATTGACCAGAATCTCAATACTCGATCATGATAGGTGTCAGCCAAAGAAATGCAACTACGTCTGCATAGAATACTGTCCAGGCGTGAGGATGGATGAGGACACAATAACAATCGACGAAAAGACAAAGAAGCCCATAATATCCGAGGAGCTGTGCTCGGGATGCGGTATATGCACAAAGAGATGTCCTTTCAAGGCAATAAGTGTTATCAACCTCCCGGAGGCACTTGAAAACCCTGTGCACCGTTACGGGCAGAACCAGTTTGAACTCTTTGGGATTCCAGCAGTCACCTCCGGAGACGTTGTTGGACTAATAGGGCCCAACGGTATCGGTAAATCCACCATCGTAAGGATACTGTCAGGGGAACTGCGGCCGAACCTGGGTGACTTCCAGGACCCTCCGGGCTGGGACGAAATAATAAACCATTTCAGGGGGTCCCAGCTCCAGAATTACTTCCAGAGACTGAGTAAAGGAGAAATAAGTGTTGTCCATAAGCCCCAGATGGTAGACAGGATCCCCCGCTATGTTAAGGGGAAGGTTGAGGATCTTCTAACAGGTATAGACTCGGACAGGACCGATGAGGTCATTGAAACCCTCGAGATACGGGAAATAATGGGCAGGGAGATTTCAAACCTCAGCGGAGGGGAGCTCCAGAGTGTGGCCATTGCAGCCGCGGCACTGAGGGAGGCAGACTTCTACTACTTCGACGAACCAACATCCTGGCTTGACGTTAGGCAGAGGCTCAATGCAGTAAAGGTAATAAGGTCCCTTGCAGAGGCAGGTAAGTCTGTCATGGTGATAGAGCATGACATGGCCGCCCTCGATGCAATGTCAGACTACGTCCATATCCTCTACGGTAAACCCGGTGCCTACGGGGTCGTATCCAACCGGAGGGGCGTGCGTGTCGGTATCAACACATACATAAGGGGCTTCCTAAGGGAGGAGAATGTCAGATTCCGTAAACATGAGATAGAATTCAAGGTGAAACCCCCAAGGGTCGGGGAGGCGGGTGACATACTTGCAGAGTACACAGCCCTCAGCAGGGCATACCCTGAATTTAAACTTGATGTGGATGAGGGCACCATTTACCTCAATGAGGTGATCACGGCCTTCGGACCCAACGGTATAGGTAAAACAACCTTCGCCAAGATCCTTGCAGGTGTTGAAAAACCAGATGAGGGGAAGGTTAAAAAGAAGATAAAGATATCCTACAAGCCACAGTACCTCTCATCAGACTACACAGGAACCGTTGAGGAATTTCTCTATGCAAACGCCCCATCATATGGTTCAAATCTCTTCAAAAGCGAGATCATGAGGCCCTTCAACCTGGAGGAGATACTTGATAAACCTGTGAGTGGGCTGAGTGGTGGTGAGCTGCAGCGCCTTGCTGTTGCGGTTGCACTCTCCAGAGAAGCTGATCTCTATGTTCTTGACGAGCCGACAGCCTTCCTTGACGTTGAACAGCGCCTGATGGCTGCCAAGGCCATAAGGAGGATCATTGAGGGGAGTAATTCCTCTGCAATGATCATAGACCATGATATAATATTCATTGACTATGTATCAGACAGGGCCATGGTCTTCAGTGGAATGCCAGGAGTGGAGGGACATGCGTCAGCTCCCACAGAGCTCAGGGATGCCATGAACGCCTTCCTCGGAGAGGTGGGCATAACCTTCCGGAGGGACAAGGAGACGAGAAGGCCCAGGGTCAACAAGCCTGGAAGTTTCCTTGACAGGGAGCAGAAGGAACTTGGTGAGTATTACTATCTGAAAACAGAATAAACAGCGACTTAGGGGGCCCTGCAGCGGTCCCTCACAGCTCCTTTTTTAAAACGGTCTGAAAACAGGATATTTTAGAGGGTCTAATCGATTAATCACCCCTGAACGCCAGCAATCTGGATATCCCTGTGAATAGCTGTTGAAGAGAATATTCAGAAGATCATCGGATGCATATTACCTCAAAGACATCTGCCTTTATTAAATTCTAAAGGCCTGAAAAAAGAAAGGGTTATCAGGATGGTCTCAGGAATTCCATGACATCCACAAAGTTCTCAGCGAATATCTCGACCTGCTCTCTTGGTATTGAGAAGCTGAGGCGTATGTACCTATCACCAAATATCTTGCTGGTGTAGGCGCCCTGCCTCACGAAGATCTTCCGCTTAAGCAGGTAGTCTGTAAGGTCAACGGGGTTAACCCCTGTTTCATATATGTCGATGGCCATCATGTTACCATTTGATGGATAAACCGGGAGGAAGGCTCCTTCCACCTCATCGACGGCAGCCTTAATGATCTTCTGATTACCGAGGGTCTCATTACGTATCCTTTCAACCCATTTAGCCTTTGATTTGAGGGCTGCAATTGCACCTGCCTGTGAGACAACATTTGTACCGAGATCATTTATGACTATACCCTTGACTGATTCAATGATATCGGATGTTGCAACAATTGCACCTATCCTCAGACCTGCCATTCCACATATCTTGGAGAAGCTGTAGACAGTAACCGTGTGCTCGGGTGCATATTCTGCTGCGAGGTGGTGCTCCCTTGCAAAGTCCCTGTAGGTTATATCGTGGAGTAGATAAACGTCATGGTCCACAGCTATGTCAGCGAATGCCTTTATCTCATCCCTTGTATACGAGGAACCCAGCGGATTCAGGGGATCTATGAGTGATATGAGACGGGTGTCGCGGTCCATGTTTTCAAGTACAAGGTCGGGTGTTAACTTGTAGTCACATTCACTGCTGTATATGGGAACCGATTTTACGCTGCATGCAAATCTGCTTGCGAAATTGTCAATTATCAGGTAGCCCGGGTCACAGGTTATGGCATTATCCTCGGGTTCAAGTATATCGTTCATGCACAGGTAGAGTGACTCAGTACCCCCTGCAGTTATCAGAGCCTCAAAGTCATCACCAAGGCCCAGATCCTTCAGTACAAGTTCCTTAAGCTCAGGAAAGCCTTCAGGTGGTGGATACTTGCAGTAGCTGCCCTCATTTATGCATTCAATCATGGCTTCCGCTATTTCAGAGTGATCATGAAGATGGTTGGTGTTCTGACCCATCCATATCATTTCTTTATCCTTAAAGACGTAGTTAAAAAACTCATTTGAAGTTTTAAAGCCATTTGGTGGCACTTTTGCAGCTTTAGCATATTTTTTAGGAGAAATCATTTTATCACATCAGCACAGGAGTATCCATGCGAAAGAGAAGAAGGCTTCTCTTACCTACCCGAGGCTGAACCTCAATTAAACTCCACTTTAGGGTTTCTTATACCATATTAAACAAACCTCTTAATAAACTTTGTTTACCAGAGGAGCCTCTGTAATAAAATCAGGCCACATTATCCTACAGCTGGCTAAAAACAGTCCAGTCATGGTTCATAGAATGCCATCAGCAACAATCCTGAACCCCACACGGGAACCCTCCAGACGATTCCTGTGCCTCCTGAGAACAGCGAATCTCTCACCAGGTCTCTCACCCATCTCAAGCTCGACCATGACCTTGGACCAGTAACGGAGGAGGGTGCCGCCAACAGGACTCACATATTCCCTTCCATCGTCCCCCGTAATGGAGTATATCTGGTTGGTTATGACAGCTGCAAGGTCAAACCTTCTGGCCATCTGTAGAAGGAGGAACATCTGCCTTCCAAGGTCAAGGTTAAAGCTGGATGCATTGCCCTCCTTCAATCTGTAGAGGGCGACCGCAGAGTCAAGGACCACCAGGTCAGTTGAGTCCCCATGTGTTTTGAGGAATGAAAATGTCCTCTGAAGTGCCTCACCCTGCTCTGTAAAGCTTGAGGGTTCAAATACTATGATGCTATCTGCAACCCTGTCGAATATATCACCTGAGACCTGTCTTATTCTCTCAACAGAAAGACCGCCCTCTGTATCAATGAAAACCGTGTTTTTACCCCTCCTTGCAGTTTCAACCGCGAGTTTGATGGTTATGTTGGTCTTACCTGAGCCGGGGGGTCCATAGAACTGTGTTATGGTTCTTCTTTCCACACCCCCTCCCAGTATCCTGTCGATGGAGGACTCCGTGGGTATCCTCCGGTTTTCACCCATATCCCTTAATTTCTTCATACATCTCCAGCCCCTCTCAGGAGTACAGGGTCAAGAGGACCCTTACCCCTCCTCAGAACCCTTGGAGGGTTTACTGTGAGGTCAATCACAGTGGATGGCTCCATGTCCAGGCAGTCCCCTGCATCAAGCACCAGGTCCACAGCATCCAGGTCCCTGACAATCTCCTCAAGCCTTGGTGAGGGCGGTTTACCTGATATATTTGCACTGGTGGCTGTCACCGGAAACCTTGCTGCGATACGTCTGCATATCTCATCGTCCGGGACCCTTATCCCCACCCTCGACGATCCCCCTGTTATCACATCGGGGATGAGCTCATTCCTCTCAAGGACCACCGTGTAGGGACCCGGGAGTATCCTCTCCATTAACTCCATCGCATCCCCGGATGGCCTTGAAAATCTGGGAATCTCATCAACACAGGATACACATATTGATACCGGTTTATGGGGTGACCTCCCCTTGACCCTGAAGAGCCTTCTTACCGCGTCCTCATCCAGTGCATTAACTCCGAGGCCATATATTGTGTCTGTGGGGTATATAACGATCCCGCCCCCCTCCATCACAGATATTGCCTCCTCCAGAACGTCAGGGGAGGGATTCTTCCTTGTAATTTTTCTGATAAGCATCGGAACACCTTTACATCAACCACTACAACCACGAAAACCGGCAGGGTGATCATTGCAAACCTTTATGTCAACCACCACACCACGAAAACCGGCACACCTAATCATATATATCTGTGCCAGATATAAATGAGTCCATGTTAAACCAGTTCAGACCGGTGATCCGGAGATTCATTGACCCCATTGCAGATAGAATTGCCCTGCCAGCAGATTACATAACACTGACGGGTTTCCTTGTTGCATGTGCTGCCAGCGCAGGATATGCATCTGGAAGCCTGATCACTGGAGCGGCCCTGCTTGCAGCAAGTGGATTCATAGATGTGCTTGACGGGGCCGTGGCACGGAGAAGATTCAGGCCCACAGCCTTCGGTGGTTTCCTTGACTCTACCCTTGACAGACTCTCCGATGGTATAATCATCATCGGGATAACCGCGGGGGGATTCACAGGACTGCTAACCGGGCTCCTCGCACTCCATTCCGGACTCATGGTGAGCTATGTGAGGGCCCGTGCAGAATCTCTGGGCATTGAATGCGCTGTTGGAATCGCTGAAAGGGCTGAGAGAATCATTATAATCCTTGCAGGGTCCCTTGCAGGGTACCTTATCCATCCGTGGTTCATGGACGCTGCGATTATTGTGCTCGCAGCTCTCGGTTACTTTACCATGATCCAGAGGATGATCTACGTGTGGCAAAGGCTGAAATAATGGAGGGATGTTTCAATGGACTGCAGGGAACGTATAGAAAAGGATCTTGAACTTCTTGAGAAAAATTTAATGGAAATGAAATCCATAAAATTGAGTGATGATGAGGAGGCTGTCGTTGAGAGGGCTCTGAACTACAGGGATGACTCGGTCTACTACCTTGAGAAGGGGGACCACATCACATCATTCGGATGCATAACCTATGCCCATGGCCTTCTCGACAGCCTCAGGATGCTTCACAGGATAATATGATGGGATAAAATGAAATTTTTCCTGAAGGAAAGTAAAGTGGAAAAGCATGGGCGTCAGCACCTTGAAAAGGTCATGGAATGCTACCTGAAGTTCGAGGAACTGATGGAGGCATTCTACAGGGGGGACTGCAGACTGGTCTCCGAACTCACAAAGGAGATAGCCATAAAGGAACATGAGGCGGATGAGATAAGGAGAAAGATGGAACTTGAATTCTATGAGGGTGCCTTCCTCCCATTTGACAGGGAGGACCGTATAATGCTCGTTGAAAGCATAGACAAGGTTGCGGATGTTATCGAATCAGCGGCCTTCACGGTGTCTCTCGGTAAGGTCGCATTCCCTGCTGAGTTCAGGGATGACTTCAGGGCTATGATGAAGGTTACAGGAAAGACCATCAGGGCCCTCCATGAGTGTGTTGAATCCCTTGAAACTGATCTGGGGGAGGCCATGAGGAAGGTTCATGAAATCGAAAGGTTTGAGGATGAGGCCGATATAATTGAGAGGAAGATCATAACTGGCCTGTATTCCGCCTACCGCCAGGACAGGATAGGTGTTGTCAAGTTCCTGGACATGAAGGAGATAACCCGTAAGGTTGCAAACATTTCAGACAGGGCTGAGGATGCCTCCGACCGTGCCCTCATAATAATCGCCAAGAGAAGAGGTTAATGTCCCTTGAAATGGCTGCCGAGGATCTGCGCTACCTCCTTAACAGGGGCTACCGTAAGCGTGTGGCCCTGAACTTCGTTGCGAACCACTATCTTCTTGGAAGGGAGGAGCGAAATTACCTTGCCAGGTGCGTCTTCTCAGATGAAACCGTGGCAAGGAGAAGATCCGCAGGGTGAACCGAAACTCCCTCCGTGGCTCCTCTGTTTTTATTGATGGGTACAATGTGCTCATAGGTACAGAAAGCCTTCTCACAGATCAGTTTTTCCTGGCTCAGGATGGTTTCCTGAGGGATACAAGGGGCGTCTCCGGCAGTTACAGGATGGGTGACAGCACCCTGAGGGCACTGGATCTTATAATTGATTTCCTTGCTGATTCAGGGGTGGGAAGGGCCATATTCTATTTTGACAGGAATGTGAGTCACAGCGGGAGGCTCAGGGGACTGGTTGAGGAGCTGATGAAGTCCAGGGGTATTGAAGGCTGCGCCGTGCTCTCAGACTGTGTGGACAGGAGGCTCAGGGAATCTGATGGCATTGTTGCAACAGCGGATGGTGCTGTGGTTGATTCTGTTGAGAGAGTTGTTGACATACCCCAGGAGATAATGAAGGAGAGAAAAAGAATTAAAGGTTAGGAGATCCTGAATTCCTGAAAATGGAATGATATGAGATCTTAGGGAAAGATCATTCCATATCCTCAAACCTGTCGCCGAGTTTTTCAAGCACACCGGGTAGTGAGGTGTATTCCATCTCATCTGATGGGAGCCTGTGTGGCTCAAATGGACCGTGCCTCCTCATATACTCTGCAACCTCAGAGGCGAGCTGCCTTGAGCGGTCAAAGGATGGATCATCAAACATGTCAACGGGTCCGACAAGCTTGCAATCAGCTACCTGGAATCCCAGGGCTATGACCCTTGGTGGTCCATCGAATCTCACGGGTGTTGCATCCCTCTGGGCCACAGGCATCAGTGGTCCGTTGTGGGATCCCCTCATCCATCCGCCGACGAGGTGGGGGAATGCGAAGGGCTCAACGACCTCACCTGCTGCAGGGAATCCGGACTGTGCCCTGACTATTGCGACCGGGTCGTCCTTACCTATGTATTTACCTGCCATGAGGTTCAGCCTCTCTGTACTCACTGAGGCTGCAATTTCACCATCGTCCCTTCTGTGTATCCTCTTGATGACATAGCGGCTGATTGAACCGAGAAGCGCCAGGAGGTCGTACATCTCATCAGGACATGCCATTGTAACCTTTTTGTGTTCGACGACGTCAAAGACCTCAAATTCGTATCCATTGTGGAGTGAGGGGTCGATCACAAGACCCGCTGTGTTGAATGGATCAGCGAACATTCTGAACAGTGGGAGGTTAAAGGCACCCGGTTCTGTTTTGTCGCAGCAGAAGATTATAACAGGGTCGCTTGGCCTCTCCTTGAACTCCATCTCGGCACAGCCGGGACCCATACCCTTTATGTTACCTGAGAAGGTATCTGAAAGGAGATCCTGTCCAGCCCCATACAATTTTAAACCTCTTGCAACATCTGTCGCTTCCCTGAAAGCATTCCACGCTGTCTGGTGGACCTCCTCGTTTTCTTCACCGTTTCTGTGGGTCATGATGAGGTCTATGTCGTCCCCACAGTTGGTTATATAGTAATCCTCAAGGATTCCGGTCTCCTTTGCGCCGGCCAGTATCTCGTCGCATTTCTTCTTTAAAGCTTCATGGGCAACTGCATGACCGGCTACACTTCCAACGTCTGCTTTAATTACACTAATGGTTGTTTTCATGTATTACACCTCCAGAAGATAGTGAGTTGATGAAATGGATCTTATATAAAATGTGGATCTGATTATTTAAAAAGTTATCCACCCACCCCTACTCCGTGGATCAGCTGAATATCCTCGTCTTTGAGCCCTTCCTGAAGATCTCCGCAACTTCTTCCTTAACATTGATCTTCTCAGATGCCTCCATGACTGCCTCTGGAGGCGAGGCTGTTGATGGGTGGGCCGGCACGGCGCTACAGCCCCCATCTGGTATCACGGAGATATCGTAGGTGCCTATCCTCTTTGCAAGGTTCTCTATCTCCACCTTATCCATGCCTATCAGGGGGCTCAGAATGGGAATATTCACACCCATCCTTGTGGCAAGGATGTTCGGGAGGGTCTGGGATGCCACCTGACCAAGGCTGCTCCCATCGACTATTGCAAGGGCCCCCTCCTCCTCTGCAACCATCTCTGCAAGATGGTACATCCCGAATTTGCAGAGCACGCAAGTCATCTTCTCGGGAGCCCCTCTACGGCAGCTTTCAAGATATCTTCCATAACTGAAGGTCCTCAGTTTGAATTCAACACCTGCAGAGTATTCTGCGAGCTTTGCAGCGATCTTTTCAACCTTCTCCTCTGCTTCCTCACCTGTGAAGGGCGCATTGTCCATATGGACCGCCACTACCTGACATCCCCTCTTCATCATCAGGTAGGTGGCCACCGGCGAGTCAATGCCCCCTGATAGGAGTGCCACAACCTTTCCCTGAGTCCCTGCAGGAAGACCCCCTGGTCCTGGTATTACCCTGTGGTAGATGTAGGTCTCATCCTCCCTTATCTCGAGGTGAATCTCCAGGTCAGGGTTTCCGAGGTCAACCGGAGCACCGATCTCCCCCACAACAACTGACCCAGCAAATGCCGCCATCTCCTGGCTCGTGAAATCATGCTCACCAACCCTGCGGCACCTTATGGCGAAGGGTGTTCTGCTGGTGAGGAGACCTTCAGATCTCAGCTCATGGATGTATTCCCTCAGTGAATCCTCTATGCTATCAAAACCCGTCTCAGCTGTTACGGCCGGAGAAAATGACACGATACCAAATATCTTTGAGAGTCTATCAAGGGCTTCATCCATGTCTTCAGGAAAAATGAATATCCTTCCATGTCTGAGCTCTGCTCTGCAGCTGAAGGCCGACTTTATGTTATGGAGAAGTTTTCCTTCGAATCTTCTCCTCACTGAGGGGCCCTTGATGGCGACCTCACCGTAGCGTGCAAGTATAACATCATAATCAAGAATCATAACACCCCCATCATCTATACCTCATCCAAAACCATTCGCTCATCCCATGAGGAAATCCCCGTTTTCTATGAGCTTTTTGAGTTCCAGGGATAGTTCGCGGGCCCTTAACCTGTCTGACTGTCTGCATATGATGGGCACTGCCAGTTCACCTATCCTGACTGTCCCGGTATCCATCTCATATGCTCCTGAAGGACAGGACCATGCGCATACTCCACAGCCGAAACACCTGTCAAGGTCCAGGCCGTTATCGATGGCATGTGTGGGGCACCTCCTGGCTGCAAGGCAGACCGCGCAGTCTGTGCACCTCTCTGGGTGGTGGACAGGTCTCACGTCACCACTCCAAACATCCTCATAGGTTATCTCAGTTATAACCCTTGAACGATCCCTTACATCAGCAACAGGAAGTTTTATATCTGAATTAAGTACCATGAGGTTCTCAAGAACCCTTTCTGATGTTACCGGTACTGGAACCGCCACTGTGTTAAATATCTCTGGACCTGCTGCTGTCCGGAATCCTCCGATGTAACGGGGTTTCATGTCGTGGAGGTCGCCGCTGAGCATGAGGTTCGGCTTTATGGGGCTACTCCTTGTACCCTCTCCCAGTACTATGGCCCTGGCCCCGTTCAGAAGCACCCCGGTACCCTGATGGACGGTCTCCATTGATGGATCGTTTTCAAGGGGGTTGATGTCACCGCAGCCAGAGAAGGAAAGACCGCCGCAATTTTCTGGCATTTCAAATGCATTGAATATGGATTTCACTGGTGTTTCTCCTGGATTGACAAGGGCTGTGTAATTCCTGAAGGCCATGCGTGTACCAACTATCCTGGCTGTTTCAATATCATCCATGGTGACCGTTGACTCAACCACCCTGCCCTCCACAGACGTGACCCTGACCTCGACCTCAGATCCCAGGAGTAGGTCCCTGAACAGAAAACCTCCCCCATAGTCAGGGTCCTCCCTGCTGTGACCGGTCCCGTAGATGAAGAGGTCGACCGACCCGAGGTTCTCATTTGGGCATGGGCCAGGATAGGCAGGTATTCCGTTCAGCTCAACACTGGCTGCCTTGCGGAAGGAGCCCGGCTCTGACACTCTAAGGTGCATGACCGCTGCTGTGCCTGACATGACACCACAGGTGGCTGTGGTTACCACGTCAACCTCATCAGCTGATGGGACGTCACCATCACGGACCATGTCCTTTATCTCATCTGCTGTGAAGACAGCTGCATCCCCTTCAAGTATTCTCTCGTTTATCTCAGAGACGTGCCTGTCCAAATTAAACCCCCTGCAGTCACAGTGAACCCGCCAGTTCCTCGAACGGTTCGGCCACAATGACATCAGTTCCTCACAGTACTGAGTGCAGCTCTCGCCTCCTCAAGGGCCTCATCCACTTTATCGGTCGCGGGCCCTGCTCCCTGTGCAAGGTGAGGTCTGCCTCCACCTCCACCTCCAAGCACGGCTGCAGCCTGTGATATGACCTCGTTGATCCTCAAACCTGCCTTTACAGCATCTTCAGATGCTGCTCCGACGATTTTGCCTTCAGGGTTCGCCAGGACAACGGCGTCGACTGTGGCTGATAGTTCAAGGGCCATGTTCTTCATCTCATCCATATCTGCATCGACGGTGTCGATTATCACCGTTAGGTCATTGATCCTCTCAGCCCTATCCTTCATCTCAAGGATCTTCAGTGACGCGACCTTCTCCTTGAGGCGTGAGACCTCATTTCTGAGGGCCTTCCACTCTGTGAAGAACCTTTCACAGGTCCCTGGAAGCTGTGATGGTGTGACCTTGAATATGTCTGAGCTCTCCCTCAGGATGTCCCCTGTCTTCTGCATGATCTCAATGGCTGCTGATCCGGCAGAGAACTCTATCCTCTCAACTCCATCCTGTATGCGTTCTGTTCTGTTTATCCTGATGAGTCCGATGTCCCCTGTCCTGTGGACATGGGTACCTGCACAGGCCTGGACATCCACACCTGGAATCTCAACCACCCTTATCCTGGAGCCGGGTACAACTCCGCCCTGGTACAGTATGAATCCATACTTCCTCTCTGCAAGGTCCCTGTCCATCCACCTGACCTTCAGGGGTACGTTCATCATGACATACTCATTTGCAAGTCTCTCTATCTCCTGGAGCTCTTCCAGTGTTATTCTTCTGTAGTGGGACAGGTCTAGGCGTGAACTTTTAACTCCCTTCTGGGCCCCTGCCTGCCATATGTGGTCTCCCAGGACCTTTCTTGCCGCTGAAACTATGAGGTGGGTTGCTGTATGGTTTCTTGTGAGCTGAAGCCTTCTATCTGAATCAATAAATCCCCTGATGGTTGTTCCAGGTTCTATGCAGATTTCATCGTCTGTTCTGTGAACAACAACGGCACCTATCTTCTCTGCATGTTTTATTCTGAGTCTGCAGCCTTCAGCTGTAATGTATCCCGTATCTGAGGGCTGACCACCTCCCTCAGGGTAGAAGAGTGTTCTGTCGAGTATCAGGCCATTCTCATGTATGCCTATGACCTCTGCCTGGAATTCCAGGTCATCGGGTTCATCATAGAATAGAAGCTCTGTTGCCGGGTAGTCCAGGTGTACATCCTCCTCCGGCATCTCGGTTTCTGTTTCATTCCTCTCTGCTACGA
Source organism: Methanothermobacter thermautotrophicus str. Delta H (assembly GCF_000008645.1). Classification (NCBI taxonomy): domain Archaea; kingdom Methanobacteriati; phylum Methanobacteriota; class Methanobacteria; order Methanobacteriales; family Methanobacteriaceae; genus Methanothermobacter; species Methanothermobacter thermautotrophicus. The sequence goes on along the minus strand of NC_000916.1, from coordinate 1,541,521 downwards.
GGGTGTAGAAGTTGTCTGGAATTTTAACCTGAAAACCGGATTCCTCTGCTATCTCACCGATGGTCTCAGGGGGGATTCCATGGGAGTCATATAGTTTTATGAGGATTTCCAGGGGCATCTCTGCTTTTCCATCCCTTTTAAGGTATTTTATTGTCTTCTCAACAATCCTGCGGCCCCTCTTCACTGTCCTTGCATAGCGGTGTTCCTCGAGGTCGATGATGTTCAGTATGTGCTCATGATGACTCCTTATCTCAGGGTAGTGGCCCTCAAGGAACTCCACCTGGATGTTCATTATATCCTTAAGTGACTCCTTCATACCAAGGTCCTTCATGAGCCTCAGGGTCCTCCTGATTATGAGCCTTGCAAGGTATCCCTCCTTCACGTTTGAGGGTATGACCCCGTCTGCAAGCATGAATGCGAGGCACCTTGTATGGTCGGCTATGGCGTAAACTGATTCCATTGGGGCGGCTGCACGTTCCAGTTCCTCCACTGAGATGCCAAGTTTATCCGCTACCCTCTTCCTGAGTTCCCTTAAATCAGCGTAGGTCTCTATGTCCATCATTCCGGCCACTTGGGCGTTCTCTGCAAGTATCTCCTCATCGATCTTCACGCCTGTCAGTTCGACCAGTTTCTCGATTACCGGGCCAAGGCAGGCATCGTAGGCTGTTGGTGTCCCCTGTGATATCCAGGCGAACCTTTCAAGGCCATAGCCTGTGTCAACTATCTTGAGGGGGATCTCCTCCCTGCCACCATCAGGGAGGGTGCGGTACTGTATGAAGACGAGGGTTGCAAGTTCAACGCCCCTGACGCATACCTCATAGCAGGGCCCCTCGTTTCCACCTCCCTGCCACCAGGACTCTATGAATGTTATCTCAGATGGATCAATACCTATATGTGTTAAAAAGTCATGACAGTACTTTATGGTTTCTTCTTCCCAGTAGACAGTGTTATCCTCAGAATTGAATGCATGATGACCCCCCATTGTGAAGCATGTGAGATGTCTTCCTGTTCTTCCAACATTATCAACGTCATTGAGTCTTATTGATGGCTGCGCAACCACGAGGGGGTTTGCAGGGGGTTTCACCAGGCCAGATGTGACCCATGGTTGAAAGTTGTATATTGATGCCCCGACAAGGAATACGTCGTCCCGCCAGCGTTTTGCAAGTACCGGGTACCTCCTGATGGGTTCATGGCCCCTTTCGGCGAAGAACTCCATGAATTTATCCTGTATCTCATAGAGGTCATAGCTCCTGTCTGTGGCAGGGTTACCGATGAACCCGTATTCATCACAGGGGGCGTCTCCACATGTTGCACGTTCCTTCATAGACCAGAAGGTGTTTCCACAGGACCTGCATTCATACTTTCTGTATCCAAGTTTTTCAAGCTGATGGGACATGGTAATCATTGAAAACAGTTTTTATAAATAGAATCAGAATTAAGAAAAATAAATTTTTTGCCATTACAGAGTGGCAGAGGAAAAAAATAAAGGGGGATTTAACCGAAGAGTGCGCCGAGACCGGCTGCTGCTTCCTCTTCAGCTTCCTCTTCTTCCTCTTCTTCCTCAGCTTCTTCTTCAGCCTCTTCGGCTGCTGCTGGTGCTGCAGCTGCTGCTGGTGCTGCTGCTACAGCTGTTGTTTCCATTGCCTCTTCGATATCAACGTCTTCAAGGGCTGCTATGAGAGCCTTGACCCTTGCATCGTCCACTTCAGCGCCTGCTGCTTCAAGGACGCTTTTAACGTTTTCTTCGTTGATTTCCTTACCTGTTGTGTGCAATAACATTGCTGCGTATATGTATTCCATATGATCACCTCAAATTTTATTTTTTATGGGTTAACTATTGCCAGTAAAGTGTTCATCCGAAGAGTGCGCCGAGACCGGCTGCTGCATCCTCTTCTTCCTCTTCTTCTTCCTCTTCAGCTTCTTCTTCAACCTCTTCCTCTTTTTCTTCAGGGGCTGGTGCTGCTGCCCTTGAAGACAGCTTCTCCTTCAGTTCATCATCAACTGCCTCATCATTAATCTCCGCAGCTGCAGCGGCCAGTGCAAGCATCTGTGCATAGGCCTTTGCAAGCAGGAGGTCTGTTGTTTCTGATGTGAGTATTGATGCATTGTATGCAAGGTTGAATGACTTTGAAGCTGCCTTCTGGATGATAGCAGGCATTGTCTCCCTGGTGTATATAACAGCGTTGACTGAGAGGTTGAATGCCTGTGAAAATGCCTTCTGGATATCAGACAGGGTCTTCTCTTCATCGATGGTCAGTACGTCTGCAGTGTAGACGGTCTGATTTTCATAGGCTGCTCTGAGATCTATTCCCACCTCAAGTGGCTGTATGTCAAGTCTGGTTAATATCCCGGCCACCTTGGGGGGAATCTCCTCCCCTGCCTTCACAACGACGTGGTCATTTGAAACCACAATCTTGCCCTTCTCGATCTTGGCAGGGATACCTATCTGCTGCAGTTCACCCAGTATCGGGCCCGGTGCAAATCCGGTATCCCCCTTGGGGACAACTATGTCATCCGGGGCTATGGCCCCTGGTTTGGCTGGAGCAGGAGTTTTACTGTCCTCAAGGATCTTGAAGAGCTTGAAGGGATTCATGTCTGTGAATATGAGTGCAGGCTGCCCCTCCATGTAATCGGAGAGTGAATCAACATTTTCAAGTTCTCTGCCAGCTTTCTCAAGGGCAAGGCTGATCAGGGTCTTCTTGGACATTCTGATGAGTGCACTGTCACGGAGTGTCTGGCGCATCTTCTGGAGCTGCCTTGCAGGTATGTCTGCAAGGTTGGCTATACCAACCACTTCATAACCTTTAATAAGGTCATGGAGCTCCTGAACCTCTTTCTTCTTCCATTCAGCCACGTGAGCCATTTAAATCACCCTCACTACCGGGCCCATGGTTGTCTTAACGTACATGGACTTTAACTGGTTTCTTCCCTTCTCAAGTTTACGGTCGATTGTCTGAAGAACCGCCTCTATGTTCTCGGCAAGCTTCTCATCGTCCATGTCCTCGGTACCAACCACTGTATGAACCACTGGCTGGTCCTTGATTCTAACCTTAACCGTGTCCCTGAGTTTATTCAGGATGGGCTCCGGGTTTATTGTTGCTGGCACCGGTTTGGGCATCTTCTTTCTGGGTCCGAGAACGGGCCCCATGAATCGACCCACCAGGGGCATCATATCTGCCTGAGCCACAAAGAATTCATACTGGTTGGCAAGTTTCTTTGCTTCCTTACGGTTTTTGCCAAGTTCTTCAAGTTCATCCTTGGTTATCACAAGGTCGGCCCCTGCATTTTTAGCCTGGAGGGCCAGTTCCCCATCGGCGATCACGGCAATCTTCACATCCTTACCGCGGCCGTTGGGTAGAGAAACTTCCTCGTCAAACCTGTTCTCTGGTTTATTGACGTCAAGGTCCTTGATGTTAAGAATAACATCCATGGACTGTGTGAAGTTTCTCGGCCTTGAAAGTTCCTTGGCCTTCTTCACCGCTTCCATTATCTCTTGTTGCATTCTGAATCCTCCATGAACTTCAAAAAATAAGTTCATATGATGGGGTTAGTTATGTGGTTTTCAAGATTTATAAATTTTTATGATGTGAGGAGGTCATCATAGACTCCCTGGTCAACCTCCCTCTGAACCTCACGGGGGTCCTTACCGTTCACTGTTATACCCATGCTGACACAGGTACCCATTATCTCCTTGACTGCACGTTTGTAGTCATTTGAGAGGAGCGCATCGAATTTCATCCTGGCGATCTTCAGCACCTGTTCCATTGAAATGTCTGCTATCTTATCCATCCCTGGATCCTGGGACCCCTTCTCCAGCTTGAGTTCATCCATGATGAGGGCAGTTGTTGGAGGGGTACCCACTTCAACCTCAAAGTCCCTTGTATCAGTGTCCACTATGATCTTTACAGGGACCTTCATCCCCTCAAAGTCAGCTGTCTTGCGGTTTATCTCCTCAACTACCTGCATCATGTTAATTCCAAGCGGACCAATCGCAGGACCCAGAGGTGGTCCTGGAGTGGCTTTTCCACCATCAATAAGAATTTCAACGGTTTCTTTAGCCATTAATCAGCCTCCTTTTGTATTATTCTAATCTGATCACCTTTAACAGTTACTGGAATGGGCACGGCCGCCTCTATGAGTTCAAGTACAACTTCCTCCCTTGACTCATCTATGCGGATAACCTTTGCCCTTTCACCCTTAAAGGGTCCGGATATGAGTTCAACAATGCTTCCCTTCTTAATGGATGATATTATGGGCTCTGGCTTGAGGAACCTTTTAACCTCTTCAAAGTCGATCTCGGCCTCACCCTCTGTTTTACTTTCAACTACACCCCTGAGGTGGGGTACCCTTATTGCAGGGTTTCTCATGTCAATCTTTGATGAGGACTCCACCAGGATGTATCCCCTCAGTGATTCCGGGACAAGAATAGCGTTTATCTCTATACCACTATCCCTAACCTTTCTTGCAAGCATCCTGGCCACATTTTTCTCCTGACCCACAGAGGTCTTAAGGGCATAGATGGAATTTTTACTATCTTCCATTAAGAACACAACCTCATATATATAATTCACTCTACAGACCTTAACCCATCCAGATGCTAGCCCCCGAGGAGCTGGGCAATTATACTTATTATGAATCCAATGACGCCTATTATTATTATACCTATACCGGTTACCTTTGACACGTTGAGGTATTCCTCACGGCTCGGTTTCTTTGAAACCCTCAATACCCTCTTTGACTGTTTTATAAAATTTAAAATAGACTCCCTGTATTTCATGGTTTATCCCCGCTATTTATATAGTTAAAAAACAAGGGCTAGGATTGGGATGAGTGATGGAGTAATCTATCCTTCAAGATTTATAAAGGTTTTCCTTGAGTGGGGGTGTGTGGAAGAATATCAGAATACTCCATCTATAAATTCTTCCAGGACGGACTCATCGACTGAGTCCTTTTCACGCTGTTTTTCCTCCAGGAACTCCTTCTCTGCAGAGCCATGGGCCCCATAGATGTAGGGTGACCTTACACCCGCAACAACGATGGTCGTTCTTATGACGTTCTGCAGTTCATCCTGAATCTGGGCACCCCATATTATGTTTGCATCGGGATCAAGTTCCTCGGCAACAACCTCCACGATCCTTTCGGCCTCCTGGAGGGTCAGGTCTGAACTACCAGATATGTTTATAAGGGCTCCCCTTGCATTGGATATGTCAAGATCCAGCAGCGGACTGTTAAGGGCCTCATAAACTGATTCTAGGGCCCTGTCACCGGATTCGGCCTCGCCCATTCCAATCATGGCCATTCCTGAACCCTTCATTATGCTCCTCACATCCGCAAAGTCGAGGCTCACCAGTCCGGGTTTGGTTATGAGTTCAGTTATACCCTTAACCGCCCTTCCAAGGATCTCGTCTGCAACCATGAAGGCCTTGTTGAGGGGCAGGTTGGGTGCAACCTCCAGTAGCTTGTCATTGGGTATGACAATGACTGTATCTGCAGCGCTCTGGAGTTTCTCAAGACCCCTCTCAGCATTCTCCCTCCTTTTAAGGCCCTCTGCACTGAAGGGCATGGTTGCAACGGCTATCGTGAGGGCACCCGCCTTTTTGGCAAGTTTTGATATCACAGGTGCGGACCCTGTTCCCGTGCCACCCCCAAGGCCACAGGTTACAAAGACCATGTCAGCCCCTTCGAGTTCCCTGCGAATATCATCCTCACTTTCCTCTGCGCATTCCTCTCCCACTTCAGGGACGCCGCCAGCTCCAAGACCACCACAGACATTCTTACCTATGAGAAGCTTCCGGTTAGCCACGGAGTAAAAGAGGTCCTGGGCATCTGTGTTAACGGCTATGGTCTCAGCGCCCTCTACTCCAATCTCACTGAGCCTTGTTACGGTGTTGTTGCCCGCCCCGCCGGTCCCAACAACGTATATCTTGGCTCTGCTATTTTCAATTATTTCCCGGAGTTCCCTGTCAATTTCTGAATTCATTGAGCTGGAAGATGGCTTTTCCCTTTTCTCAGATTCCTTTATGGCATCGTTAATGAATTTCAATTACTACCCCCACACTTATCTATGAAATATGTTATTGTGATAAGACATATTTAAAAGCAACGGTTAATCTGGCACCGATGGAGCCATGGCTCACATTCAAAATTAAAAATCAATTTCTGTGACCTCTGAAAATACCGGCTCAAGGTTGGGGCAAAATAAAATTATTGATGGTCCACGTGGCCATGAATATCATGAATCTGGGCGGGACCCCCCATCATGACATGTTATGAAAAAGTTATGGCCTGGGCATGGCAATTACCTCATGGATCCTGAGGTCGAATACACTGTTCATATGGGCGGGTGTGAGTACAAGGGCGGTGTCAGCACCCCATGCTGTCCCACCTATGGCTATAACCTCTTCATCAACGGGGATGAGGCCAGCATCTGCAGCCATTATGGCTATCTCAACACATACCTTGAATCCCTGGGAGACCATCCTCAGGGTTTCAGCCATTATCTCCACGGGTGTGACACCACCAAACCTGTTTGATATCCCTCTTCCAACGCCACTGAGGGCATGTGAACCCGCATAAACATTCACACCCCTCTCAAGGAGCGCATCCCTTGCCTCGTCCTCCAGTTCAAGTTGACCCTTCTCCCTGAAACCTGCATGATGGGTTACTGATACAATGTTACCTTCAACCATTTCAGATAATCTCAGGGCTGTCTCACCTGAAACAGATGCCACAACAAAATTCCTGATTCCGAGCTGGTCAGCCCTCTCCCCTACAAGTTCAAGGACCCTCTCTGTATTTTCCTTACCTGGTTCCTCAAAGTAGCATATCTTCTTCTCCATGAAAACACCACCTACTTATATATACCTGATCTCAAATTATATTTGGATATATTTATGGCAGGTATAGGAAAAATTTTTATAAAGGTAGTAAACATATGAATCCTAATTAATATGGATCCCGTTATTTCTGACTCAAACAGAAGGTGATGTTATGAACGCCTTTGATTTTCTCACCCCCCCAAGGAGTGGGAAACCTCGAAAAAATGGAATAACCATGGTTCTTGATAAGGGAATGGGTCCCGCAAGCGCCCGTGACCTCATGGAGATATCATCAGATTACGTTGACTTCATAAAGTTTGGATGGGGAACACTCCCCCTCCACAGACGCGACACTGTAAAGGAAAAGGTAGATATGTACAGGTCATTCGATGTGGAACCCTATCCAGGGGGCACGCTATTCGAGATAGCCCATCTCAACGATAAAGTGGAGGAATACTTCCAGGAGGCCCGTAGCCTTGGCTTTGAAACACTTGAGATATCAAACGGGACTGTGGAAATTGAAACTGAAGAAAAATGCCGGCTCATTGAAATGGCTGTCGATGAGGGATTCATGGTCCTATCAGAGGTCGGTAAAAAGGATCCTGAAAGGGACAGGCTCCTCGAACCCGATGATAGGGTCAGACTTGTGAGGGCTGACCTCAGGGCAGGCGCATCAATGGTTCTCATGGAGGCCCGTGAGAGCGGACAGAACATAGGTATATACGATGAGAGGGGAAACATAAGGGAGGACGAATTCAACCACCTCACTGACAGACTCCCCATGGACAGGATAATATGGGAGGCGCCTCAGAAAAGTCAGCAGGTTTACTTCATTTTAAAGATTGGACCAGATGTTAACCTTGGAAACATACCCCCTGAAGAGATAACAGCCCTTGAAACAATACGCAGAGGCTTGAGGGGAGACACTCTCGGAAAGGTGAATCTTTAATGATAGAGAAAATTACTGTAATCGGCGGTTATGATAAGTTCGGAGAAAAGGAGCCCGTAGAGCGGGTTGAAATAAAGAAGGGTGAAATATTTGGAGTTGTTGGTCCCACAGGCAGTGGTAAAAGTTCACTTATAGGAGATATTGAACAGCTGGCCCAGATGGACACCTTCTCAAAGAGGAAGATCCTTGTGAACGATGAAGAGCCAAGCTATGAGGACCGAACAAATCCCCGGAAAAAGATGGTCGCCCAGCTATCACAGAACATGAACTTCCTGGCCGATATGACTGTGGGAGATTTCCTGAGCCTTCATGCCAAGTGCAGGGGCGCCAGTGAGAAGTGTGTGGACCGCGTCATTGAACTTGCAAACACCCTCACAGGAGAGCCCATCAAAAAGGAGCATGACCTCACAATACTCAGCGGGGGTCAGTCACGGGCATTGATGGTTGCAGACGTGGCGATAATAAGTGACTCCCCCATTGTACTCATAGACGAAATTGAGAATGCGGGTATAAGGAAGCACGACGCCCTCAATGTGCTGGCAGGGCATGGAAAGATCGTCCTTGTTGTAACCCATGACCCTGTACTTGCACTCATGACCGATAAGAGGATCGTCATGAAGCACGGTGGTATGCAGAAGATAGTCACCACAACCCCCCAGGAGAAGAGAATATCCCGGGAACTGAACAAGATAGATGAACTAATGCTCAGCCTCCGTGAAAAGGTCCGGAGGGGTGAGCTGGTTGAGGACATAGACCTGAGCGAAATAATAAATGAGTCCCAGTAAGATATGGATCTGAAGGATAAGGCCTAATTCAGGAGAGAGAAGTGAAACCTATGAGAATGGTAATTGTTGCCGGAACACCTGGATCTGGAAAAACAGCGGTGCTGATGCACACCCTCAGGAGCCTCAAATCAAGGGGATTGAAGTCATCCGTTGTAAAGATAGACTGCCTATACACCGACGACGATAAGAAATTTGAGAAGGTCGGGGTGCCAACACTGGTTGGCCTGTCAATGGACATGTGCCCGGACCACTACGCCATCTACAACATAGACGACATGATAAAGTGGGCTGAGAAGAACGAGTCAGACTTCCTGATCGTCGAAACAGCAGGGCTATGTCACCGCTGCGCCCCCTACACAAAGAACTGTCTGGGAGTATGTGTCATAGACGCCACCAGCGGACCAAACACTCCCCTTAAGGTTGGTCCTTTCCTCTCAACCGCCGATATCGCGGTGGTGACCAAGGGAGACATGATATCCCAGGCAGAGAGGGAGATATTCAGGGAGCGCATACTGGAGGTTAACCCCTCAGCAAAGATAATAGAGGCCAATGGCCTCAGCGGGCAGGGATGCATGGAACTTGCAGAGGAGATGATCGAAAGCAGGGAGGTTTCCCTTGAAAACGAGGAGCTCCGGCACTCAGCACCCCTGGCAGTGTGCACACTCTGTGTCGGTGAGACAAGGGTTAACAAGAAGCATCACAGGGGAATACTCAGGAGAATAGACGGCTTCCAGACCTACGAAGGAGAATGAGGAGAGGATCTTTCAGATGTCCCAGGATAAATCCCTTAAAGAAGAGGTAACTGCTCTGCTCCCAGGATACAACTGCGGGATCTGTGGCTATGCAAGGTGTGATGAGTATGCGGCCGCTCTGCTCAAGGGAAGGGCTGAGATCGACAGATGCCACTTCATGTACCAGGAACTCTTTGCCGATAACCTGAAAAGACTCCAGGACATCCTTAAGGAGGAGAAACTCCTTGAGGAGGAGAAGAAGATCTTCGGTGTCCTTGACGGATACGAGGCCGACTTCATACTGAAACCGCTGCCCGATGAGGGCTCCTGCCGGGAGATCCTCTTCCCATTCACGTCCACTGAACTGCGGAAGGGGGATATAATCAGATACAGACCCCTTGGATGTCCAATAACCCACTTTGCAGAGATACTGGATGAGAACCATGGCCTCATAACGGTGCACATCGTTGGACCATGCCACCGCCTCGGCATGGATGACTTTGAATACAGGGACATCGGAGTCTGCATGGTTGGTGGCTTTGAGGGTGTGATCGAGGGTGAGCTACCGAATATCGGTGAAACCGTACGTTTCCTGCCAGCCCACTGCATGATGCAGAAGGTCCACTCAGGAGTTGTTGTCCAGCTTGAGGGTAGAAGGGCTGTTATAGAGGGAATAGACCTCAAGGTATGGGCACCACCAGTGAAGGCCAGATGAAAATGTCCCCTGAGTACAGGACAGTGCCCGTGGTGACGGGTTACATAGAACCGGGTGCAGGTTTCTCAGAGATCATCGAGAGGGCCGGTGAGCTTGCCCGGGATGGAGATTTTCTTGTCATCTCAGAGACACCGGTCTCGGTCGCCCAGGGAAACCTGGTCGATGAATCCCGTTTCGAACCATCCATAACTGCAGTGCTGCTGGCAGATATCTGGTCAAAGTACATCTGGGGCTACCTCCTGGGCCCGATCCTCGGCATGAAGAGGAGGACCATAAGGAACCTCAGAAGACTGCCGCCAGAGGCAAGGGCCCATAAGGAGGTTGTTCTGAGATACTATGGACTTAAACACGCCCTTAAGCCGGCTTCCGAGGCCGGTATTGATCTGAGTAATGTGCCGGGGACCCTTGTTTCACTTCTACCTGAAAACCCATCTGGGGTGGCAAATCTTATTGCCGGTGAGATCCTGCGGAGGTTCGGTGCAGATGTTACCACGGTTATAATCGATACCGATGCAACCTACAGTATACTTGGAAGATACTTCACCTCCCTCCCCCTTTCAGTGCCTGGCATAAGGTCAGATACAGGATTCCTGGGTTACCTTGCAGGGCGGTTCTCTGGAAGAACCTGGCCCACACCCCTTGCATCCTCAAGGCCCGTGAAACTGGAGGTGCTCCTTGAGGTTGCATCAGCTGCAGAGGAATACCACCGCAGGAATACAGAGAGGGCAACGGTCTATGATATGGCCAGGGAATTCAGTGGCAGACCAGGGAATATCACAGTGGAGATGCTATCCTCGGTTGAGCACACACCGGCGGTTATTGTAAGACCTCCATGATAAACTCATATGATAAACAATTTTCGTATTAAACTGGCCCCTTTATAAAATTTTAAATAAGATTAGGCACATAAATTGGAGTGCACTCAAAAAATTTGATGATCAGCATACCCGGTATGCAGTTATTTTTCAAGCTGGAGGATTTCAATTGATTGATGAACAGGTGTTACAAGAGTTGATCCATGAAGTTATCACTGAAGAAGAAGAGGAAGAGGCCATACCAGTTCTGGAGTGCCTCATGAAGGGCAAGGTAACAGATGAGGAGATATCAGAGAAAACGCAGCTTAAACTCAACATAGTCAGGAGGATACTCTACAGGCTCTATGATGCAGGTGTGGCAAGTTACAAGAGGAGCAAGGACCCCGAAACACAGTGGTACACCTACACCTGGAAATTTGAGCCTGAGAAGGTTACAGAGATGATAAAAAGGAAGCACAGCGAGATAGTAAGAAAGCTGAGGGAAGCCCTTGAGTTTGAGGAAAACAACATGTTCTTTGTATGTGTAAATGGGCACTACAGATTCACCTTTGATGAGGCCACAGAAGAAAACTTCACATGCCCTGAATGTGGTTCAAAAATGGAGTTCATGGATAACTCTGAAATAATACAGGAGATAAAGGACGAACTCAGTCTCTATGAGAATAACGGATTCGACTCCATAAAAACCACAACAATAAACTCCTAGAACAGCAGATTCGGCTCCATAAAAACCACAACAATAAACTTCCCGTATATACTCCTGATTCTGATCAATCATAGTGGTGTCTCCTTGAGCCTACGTTTACTCCGGGTTGTTGGATGTCCCGAGTGGGTGATAGACCACTCCCTAGCCGTCAGAAAAAAGGCCCTCGAGTTATCACGTGAACTCCCGGTTGACATGAAGCTGGTGGAGGAGGGAGCCATTCTTCATGATATAGGCCGCTGCAGGACCAGCGGTGTTGAACACGCGGTGGAGGGTGCGCGCATCCTTGAAGGATTTGGTTACCCCCCCGAAGTTGTGAGGATAGTTGAAAGACACGTGGGGGCAGGTATACCCCCTGAGGAGGCAAAGGCCCTGGGACTTCCTCCAGGAGATTACATGCCAAGAACCCTCGAGGAGAAGATTGTTGCCCATGCAGATAACCTCATAAATGGCTCTGATGAAGTTGATATTGATTTTGTAATAAAAAAATGGTCTGATCGCCTTGGAGCAGACCACCCTTCAATAGAAAGTCTTAAAAGGCTTCATGAAGAGCTTCTGGGACACCTATAAGCCCTGGAGACTTAAAGGGCTTCGTAATAGCCATCAGAATGTCCCCTGGAAACTGGGGATATCAAGGAATCTCCTGGAAATATAATCCCCTTCTAACTCTGTAAAAAAGGAAACCACTTTAACCAGTATCCACATATTAGGTTACAGTACCAGCGGGAGGGGGTTATATAAACAGAAAAACGGAATGTCTGTGTCCCGATTGTCCCAGCTATCCTGATCATGGGGATGGTGAACTTTTCTTCTGTGAAGGCAGGAGCAGCAGGTATGAGGTTGAGGAGAGGGGTTGCCTCTGTGCATCATGCCCCATATACCGGGAGTATGGTCTCAGGGAGCTTTACTTCTGTAACACAGAATCACTGAATGGCATAAGGATGAGAAGACAGAGAAGATCCGAGGATGACCGTGAATATCTCAAAATAGTCCAGATAAAAAGGATAGCCCATAGTGGGGAGGTCCCGGTTGAGTCCATGGGATCCGAGAAGAGGCTGCCCCTGGGACTTGATGATCTACACTTCCTTCCGGCACAGGTCTCAAAAATCCCCCTCAATGCAGAGGACCCGGTTAAAACTGATGTAATCATCGGACCTGAATCAAAAAGACCTCTGCGGCTCAAATCCCCCATAATAATAAGTGGTATGAGCTACGGGGCGGTTTCAGAGAAGACCCGTATAGCCATTGCATCCGTTGCAGACCGACTTAAGATTGGATTCAACTCGGGTGAAGGTGGAGTACTGCAGAGGGAACTTGAAAAGGCAGGCGATTACCTCATAATCCAGTATTCCACCGGAAGGTTCGGTATCACCGAGGATGTGCTCAGGGGTGCTGCTGCAATAGAGATAAGATTTGGTCAGGGTGCATATCCCGGTAAAGGAAGTTATCTCCCTCCAGACAAGATAAGCCCTGATGTTGCAAGGGTCCGTGGGCTTGCCCCCGGTGAGGGGTCATATTCGCCTGCACACCACCATGATATACGTGATCAGATGGAACTCGAAGAGAAGGTCAAAGAGCTCAGAAAAATGAGTGGAGGGGCACCCATAGGTGCCAAGATAGGGTGTGGCAACGTGGAGGATGACGTTAAGGCCCTGCTTGATGCTGGAGTAGATTTTATAAGTCTTGACGGTTTTGGTGGGGGTACTGGAGCTGTTAACCCACATATAAGGGACAACACAGGCATCCCCCTCATCGCAGCCATACCACGGGCCGTTAAAACCGTCATCAATGAGGGTCATGGCGATAGGGTGTCCCTCATTGCAGGTGGGGGTCTCAGGACAGCCGCTGACATGGCAAAGTGTCTCGCCCTGGGTGCTGATGCTGTCTACACAGGTACAGCGGCACTCATAGCCCTCAACTGTCAGCAGCACAGGTTATGCCACACCGGCAAGTGTCCGACGGGGATAACAACCCATGATCCTGACCTGCTGAAACACATGGACCTGGAGAGGGCCATTGAAGGACTTGAAAACTTCATAAGGGTTTCAACGGCTGAGATTGCCGACTTTTGCCAGGATCACCGGAAAGGATGATGTGAAGAAACTGAACCCCGAGGACCTCGTCGCCCTTAAAAAGGATGTCGCCGAATTAACAGGCGTAAAATGGTTGAAAGGTACTTAAGGTACACTTAAAAAGGATTCTGCCCGTGAAAATGTATAATGTTGTCGAAAGCTTATTGTACTGTCTGAACTGTGGATAGGCGCTGCATGAATATGATGTGATAAAGGTTGATAGAATGAAGGTCATATGTTCAATTGAAGAATCCCTCCACCGTCCCGAGGCTGTCAGGTGGCGGGAGAGAATGAGGTTAATGAGGCCCCTGGGAGATGTTGTTGTGGTGCTTCCCTGCAGCATGAAGAAGCCCTACTCAACATCAAGGTCCCACAGAAAATTCACAGGAGTCACTAGGGGCTTCCAGGAGCTTATACTGACATCACCCTTCGGCATATGCCCCCGGGAACTCGAAAACACCTACCCCATCTCATCCTATGACGTCTCAACCATTGGAGAGTGGTCCCATGAGGAAAAGAAACTGGTGGGAGATGTCCTAAGGGAATATGTGGGTGACCTTGATGTCATAGCCCACGTGGATGGAGGTTACCTTGAGGTGTGCATGGAGTACCTTGACTCCTTCACAGCGACCAGCATGGAAGCACGGCCCACCTCGCCTGAGGCCCTGGAGAGGCTTAAGAGGGAACTTGAGAGTTATGAAAGGATCCCGCCAAGGGAGAGGCTGCTGCACATGCTTCGTTCGGTTGCAGTGTACCAGTTCGGACCTGGCGGAGAAAGGATTATACCCGAGGACTGCCGGGTCACCGGAAGATACCATAGAAAGATCCTCAAATCCGACGGCACCCAGATAGGCACCTTCATGATGGACCGTGGACTCATCTCACTCTCACCCGAGGGTGGAAGGTCCCTTTACATGCTGGGAGTGAAGTGGGTTGAGATAGACTTCAACCTTGAAAGCAACACACTCTTTGCTCCCGGTGTTTCCGACGCCGACACGGGAATCATACCAGGTGATGAGGTGGTCATAGTACAGGGAGGAGAAGTTGCAGGTGTAGGGAGGGCTGTACTCAGCGGAGATGAAATGGTGAGGGCTGAAAGGGGTGTGGCTGTCAGAGTTAGGCGAAGGACTGGTTAATCTCGCCCTGGTATCCTATTTACTGGCTTTGATTCCCTATTTAGATTGCGGGGAAAGGAACACTTTTAAATAGGGTTAGCTTAAAAATAGAGAATCACTACAGTGATTATCAAAATAGCATCTGAGGTAATAATAATGTCAGAAGAACTCCTGGAAAAGGTTAAGGAAGCTCTCAAGAAGGTTGCAGACCCACACATGGGCATAAGTATCGTGGAGATGGGTCTTGTCGAGAACATTGAAATCGAAGATAAGGGTGAAACCATAGCAAAGATAACCATCCGGCCCACAAACCCTGGATGTATGAGTGCTGCGAGGATGGCGATGGATGCAAGGAACGTCGCCGAACAGGTTGAGGGAATTGACCGGGCCGAGATCACAGTTGAAGGCCACATGATGGCCGATGCCATAAGTGAAATGGTGAATAAATAGAGCCTCAAACTCATGAAAGGGGTCCCCAGGACCGTTGCGGTTGTTGGAGTGCCGGGTACCGGTAAAACAACCGTATGCAGGATCCTATCAGGGATGGTGAGACACACCTACATAAACTATGGGGAACTGATGCTCCGGGTCGCAGGTGAGTGGAACCTTGCAGAAACCCTGGAGGACCTCTTCAAACTCCCCATGGACCAGCAACACCTTATCTGGCTTGAAGCAGCCCACAGGATAAGGAGACTGGATTACGTGCTGATGGATCTCCATGGACTCGACCGGTCCCCCCTGGGTTATCTTATTTCTCTCCCCGTTGACATCATATCCCCCGACATAATTGTAATCCTTGAATCGGATCCTCAGAGCATACTTTGGAGGAGAATGGCCGACTCAAAGATGAGGGTCAGGGAGAGCCTGGAGAGCCTCAGGGAGCATATGGAAATGCTCAGGACGTCCATGTTCGTGTGTTCAGCAGTCCTGGGCTCAGTGGTCAGCATAGTGGAAAACCATGACCCCGAAGAGGCCGCCCTTGATATCCTCGGGATAATTGAAGCCGCATGGGCTGGTGACACCACTCCATGAAAAGGGTGTGTCTCCAGAACCACAGAAAAGCATATATAGGAGTAACTCCAAAAGTTGGAATCACCCCACTGATTCTTAATATGGGCCCGTGGCTCAGGTGGTTAGAGCGCACGGCTGATAACCGTGAGGCCCTGGGTTCGAATCCCAGCGGGCCCATCCACCTTTTTATATCGGATATCTGAGAATTCAGGACTGCAGGTTCCTTGTGTATGATACAAATTCTTCCAGGAGCTCCAGGGCAGCTCCAGATTTAACTGTTCTTTTTGCAGTCTCTGTTCCCTCAGGCAGTGTATCAGCCAGGCCTGCAAGGTAGATAAGGGCTCCGGCATTTGCAAGGGCTATATCGAGTCTTGATTTCTGTTCAGGTGTATCCTCACGTCCCCTGAGGACATCCATGAACAGCTCCAGGTTCTCAGCGGTGGTTGATCCTGCCCTCAGATGTTCAAGTTCTCCCACCTCAACTCCAAAGTCAGGGGGCATCAGTCTATCAATCCTGATCTCATCATCCTCAAGGAACGCCACCAGGGTGGGGCCAACGGTTGATATCTCATCCAGGGCAGGGTTGAGGTTAGCATCGAATCCATGAACAACCATTGCACAGCGTGTTCCGAGGTTCCTGAGCACCTCAGCAACCGGGCCCACAAGCTGAGGGTCAAATACCCCCAGAAGCTGTATTCCTGCTGCAGCAGGGGATGTTAATGGTCCCAGTATGTTGAATACTGTCTTGAATCCCAGGGACCTCCTCACCGCCGCCACCCTAGCAGTTGCCCTGTGGAATAGGGGTGCGAACATGAATGAGATGCCCACATCACTGAGGGACCTCGCAGCTGCAGCTGCATCCAGTTCTATGTTCACACCTGCAGCCTCGAGTATATCTGCACCCCCACATGACCCGGTGACCGCCCTGTTACCATGCTTTGCAACCCTCACACCTGCAGCGGCTGCTATCATGGCGGCTGCTGTGCTTATATTGTATGACCTGAAACTGTCGCCTCCGGTCCCGCAGGAATCAACAACCTCATGGGACCCTGAAACCCTGACCCTGGGGGATCTATCCCGCATGGCCCTGGCGAAGCCTGTTATCTCATCCACTGTTTCCCCCTTCATTGCAAGGGCCGTTAGAATTGCGGCTATCTTAATATCATCAAGTTCACCAGCCATTATCATCTCCATCAGACTGTAGGCCTCATCCTCACTGAGGTTCCTGAAGTCCATTATTTCAGAGATCATCCTCCTGAATTTCATCCTGATCCTCCTGCGGCTTTCAGAGTGCCTGCCATTTCATGGATCCTCTGGAGCATAAGCTCCCTGTCGCCGAGGTTCCCGGATATCACGTCTATGATGGCGCTTCCGACGATAACTCCATCGGCTCCTGCATCCCTCAGCATCCTCACATGTTCGGGTCTTGATACACCGAATCCAACCATTACCGGCAGACTTCCCTCAGCCTTCACCCTTTTTATGAGTTCGATGGTTGCATCCTCAACCCTTGATCTTGCGCCGGTGACCCCCATCACCGAGACGAGGTAGTGAAATCCTGATGAGACCTCAGAGATCCTTTTGAGGCGTTCACTACCGGTTGTTGGTGCAACTATGAATATCTGATCTATATCATATTTTTCAGCGGCCCTGAGTGCATCTGAGGCCTCTTCAGGGGGGAGATCCGCTGCAAGTATCCCTGTGACCCCTGCTTCTGCAGCCCTCCGGTAGAACTCATCAACACCCATCCTGTAGATCAGGTTGTAGTATACCAGCAGGCCTATGGGTATGGAAGTGAATTCCCGGACCCTCTCTATAAGCTGGAAGCACTTCTCGGTTGTCATGCCTGCCCTGAGGGCCCGCAGATCAGCGCCCTGAACGCTTGTACCATCTGCTATTGGGTCAGAGAATGGGAAGCCTACCTCAAGGGCATCGGCCCCTGCATCCACAAGGGTCCTTATGATCTCAAGGGATGTCTCCATATCAGGGTCCCCTGCAACCACGAAGGGGACGAAGGCACAGCCATCCGCCCGTCTGAACATCTCAGCATAACTCATTGATTTAGCTCCTGACATTACAATCACACTCCCAGCAAACCAGCAACCATGAACACATCAGCAATCACACACCCACCCCCAGCAAACCAGCAACCATGAACATGTCCTTATCTCCCCTTCCTGAGAGATTGACGATAACCGTTTTTCCCCGGTTCTCAGGTTTCTCAGCGTACCTTTCAAGGCAGGCTATTGCATGGGCACTCTCAAGGGCTGGCATTATACCCTCATATCTTGAGAGGAGCCTGAAGCCCCTGAGTGCCTCGGTGTCTGTTACCGGCTCATACCTTGCCCTGCCTGTATCCATGAGATGGGCGTGTTCTGGTCCAACACCCGGATAATCCAGACCAGCTGAGACAGAATGTGCCTCACTTATCTGACCATCCCCATCCTGAAGGACGTATGATAATGAACCATGAAGGATTCCCTCTGAGCCCGCAGAGAGTGTGGCTCCATGGTTTCCTGACTCTATACCTTCTCCACCCCCCTCTGCACCTATGAGTTCAACATCATCATCCATGAAGGCAGAGAATATGCCTATGGCATTGCTTCCGCCCCCAACACACGCTATAACCGTGTCTGGAAGTTCTCCCTCGACTTCGAGTATCTGTTCCCTGGCCTCCCTCCCTATGACGCTCTGGAAGTGCTTCACCATGGTCGGGTAGGGGTGGGGGCCCATGGTGGAACCTATGAGGTAGTGGGTGTCATCCACGTTGCTAATCCAGTCCCTCATGGCCTCGTTTATGGCGTCCTTAAGGGTCCTTGAACCTGAGTCGACCGGTATGACCTCCGCACCTGATACCTCCATTCTGAATACATTGAGCTTCTGCCTCTCAACATCCTCTGTGCCCATGTAGATATCAACGTCCATTCCAAAGAGGGCCCCGGCAGCGGCGGTGGCTATCCCGTGCTGCCCTGCCCCTGTCTCGGCTATGATCCTGGTCTTGCCCATGTACCTTGCGAGCAGAGCCTGGCCTATGGTGTTGTTTATCTTGTGGGCCCCTGTGTGCAGCATGTCCTCCCTCTTGAGGTACACCCTGCATCCGAGTTTCTCTGACAGGTTCCTGGCATAGTAAAGGCCTGTGGGCTTTCCAGCGTACTCCCGGAGATGGTACTCGAGTTCAGCCATGAACTTCCTGTCATCCCTGTAATGGAGGAAGGCCCTCTCAAGTTCCTCAAGTGCCGGTATAAGAAGCTCCGGCACGAATATGCCTCCATATTTACCGAATTTTCCATCCATTATCATGATAACTCACCTCTCTGTAACCTGGACGGTTTCTGAAGTCCGCCCGTCCTCCCCATGTACTCCATGAGTTCAAACATCATTGCATGATCCTTTATCCCCGGTGCAGCCTCAATGCCAGAGTTGAAGTCCAGACAATCGAATTCCAGTAAGTATTCAGGGTTAAGCCTCACAGTGGATGGTCCAAGGCCCCCTGCAAGGGCCACCTCCGGTGCGCTCTCATGACTTCTTATGAGGCGGAGCATCCCGAGGGCCAGTTCGGGTGGAATCATCCTCCCCGTCCCCCCTGTTCTACCACCGGAGCTGGAATCGAGCATGACACATGAACATGGGATGTGGTCAAGAACATCCAGTGAACCGGGCTCCGGTGGTACTGCGACTGTTATCCCTGGATTAAACCCGTTTTCAGTGAGTACCCTCTTTATGCCCCTGGCATCTTCACATGAGATGGAGTGGAGCTGGACTCTCTCCACACCTGTTCTCTCAATAACCTCAGCCACCTCCACTGGATCGGAGGGTTCAAGGACGATCACGGCCTTCTCAGGAGGTATGAGTGATAGGATGTCCTCCAGTTCCCTTCCTGTGAGGTGTCGTGGTGATCTCTCTACGTGTATGAGGCCAAGGAGGTCAGCACCAAGTTTATCTGCCAGTATTGCGTCCTCTGGCCTTTTTATACCGCAGATCTTTACGAGTACATCTGCCAGGGACTCATGCGAACTGTTCAAAGAATTCATCCCCCGTGTACCTTCTTCTCCGGTCCCTGCACTGGCTCACCGCATCTACTATCTCCTCAAGGAGTTCCCGTGGGTTCTGGGCTGACATGGGTGCTGTGCCGATGAGCAGAGCATCTGCACCGTAACCTGCCAGTATCTCAGCATCCTCGGGGCCCCTGACACCACTCTCTGATACGAGTATGAGTTCATCGGGTACGAGGGGTGCCAGTGCATGGGTTCTTTCAAGGTCCACCTCGAAGGTTTCAAGGTCCCTGTTGTTCACACCTATTATCTCTGCACCTGCTTCAAGGGCCCTGAAGATGTCAAGCGATGTGTGACACTCCACCAGTGGCTCCATTGAGAGCTCCCTGCATTTTTGAATCCCTGCCTCAAGGTCAGGGAATACGCCTGTGATTAGGAGAACCGAGGATGCCCCCGATGCCCTTGCCTGGTAGATCTTGTACTCGTCGACCAGGAAGTCCTTCATGAGCAGTGGTTTACCGTAATCTGTGGCCCCGCTCAGCAGATCCAGGGAGCCTTTGAAGTATTTGCCGTCGGTTACTATGGATACTGCATCGGCGAGGTCCTGGTATACCTCCATCATCTCTTCAAGGCCTCTCTCTGATATTCTGCCCATTGATGGTGATGCCCTCTTGTATTCGCATATGAGAGATACTTTGCCTCCTCCCACTGCAGCTGGGAAGCTCACTGGCTCGTCCATGACTGTTATATCATCCCTTAGGATGCTGAGGGGTGTTTTTTTCATGAGTTCCTTAACTTCGAGTTTCTTTGACCTTATAATATCCCTGAGCATGTGTTCACATCCTGAGGAAATTTCTAATGACGGTTCTTCCGCTTGGGGTTCCGGCTGACTCCGGGTGAAACTGCAGCCCGTAGACTGGATATTCTCTGTGCTTTATGGCCATTATAATTTCATCTGATGTCACAGCAGTTACCTCTATATCTGCAGGTGTGTCTTCGGGTCTGCATACGAGTGAATGGTACCTGGTTGCCCTGAAGGGATTTGGAACGTCCCTGAAGAGTTCTGATCCGTCATGGAATACCTCAACTATCTTTCCATGAACCGGTTCCCCCTGGTCAACCCTTCCGCCAAAGGCGTGGAATATGCCCTGGTGTCCAAGGCATACCCCCAGGAGGGGCCTGTCCGTGAATTCCCCTATCACATCCATGCAAACACCGAAGTCACTCCTCCTTGAAGGATTGCCAGGACCCGGGGATATGATTATCTTTTCTGGATCCAGGGCCCTAAGATCTGATATCCTGGCCTCATCGTTCCTGAGGACCATTATCTCCTCATCCATCCCCTCATCCCGGAGGATCTCCCCTGCAAGCTGGTAGAGGTTATGGGTGAATGAGTCATAGTTATCAATTATCAGGATCACAACCATTACCTCCTGGCGATAAATGGTTCATCAGAATCAAAGCCATCACCTGCCAGTTCCATTGATTTAAGGACCGCCATGGCCTTGTTCTGGCACTCCACGTATTCCCTCTCAGGTACGGAGTCATGTACTATACCTGCCCCTGCCTGTATTCTTCCATACGCTCCCTCAGCGACCATGGATCTTATGGTTATTGCGAAGTCTGCGTTACCGTTCAGTGAGAGATAGCCCAGGGCACCGGCGTAGGCATTCCTCGGCACCCCCTCAAGTGACTCTATTATTTCCATAGCCCTTATTTTGGGCGCCCCGCTCACTGTACCTGCCGGGAAGACCGCGCCAAGGGCATCAAGGGCATCCATGCCCTTCCTGAGTCTGCCGGTTACATGGGAGAGGATGTGCTGAACATGGGAGAACCTCCTTATGGTCATGTACTCCGGTACCTGGACCGTGCCAAACTCAGATATTCTCCCGAGGTCGTTCCTTGCAAGGTCAACGAGCATGAGGTGCTCTGCAAGTTCCTTCTCATCTGACAGCAGTTCCGCCGCTATTCTCTCATCCTCATGGGGTGTTTTCCCCCTTGGCCTGGTTCCTGCGATTGGGAAGGTTTCAATCTGTTTATCCTCCACACGGACAAGCATTTCAGGACTTGAACCTGTTATCTCCCTGCTGCCAAGTTTCAGGTGGTACATGTAGGGGGAGGGGTTAACCCTCCTGAGGGCTTCGTAGAGGGCAAGCCTGTCACCACGGAGCCTGTAGTCAGTGGCATTTGAGAGGACTGCCTGGAATATTTCGCCCTCAGCTATCCTCTCCCTTGCCTCCTCCACCATTCCAAGGTATCTCCTCCTTGAGAACAGGGTCCCCATGCTCCTGTATTTAAGGTGCCCTGTTGGGGTTTCCTCGCGCAGCAGTTCTGATATTTCCGGGAGTCTGTTCTCCTTGAGGCTGATGTAACTGCATTCTCCTGTGAGGTGGTTGAACATGATACCGTCAAGGAAGAGTCCGAATTCAAAGTCCGGGAAGTTTCCGGGGCTGAGGTTGATACTGTCAAAGAACCTTGCAGCCTGATAGGATATGTAGCCAACAAGGCCCCCACAGAAGCCCCTGGATTTTCCAGCGGGTCTTGTGAACTGCCTCAGGAATTCAAAGGGGTTTTCTGTATCAAACTCCTCCCTTGATCCCTCGTATTCAACTTCTATAAAACCTGAACGGGCCCTTATTATCATCTGTGGCTCGAATCCCATGAATGAGTATCTTGCAAGACCCGTGTCGCTTTCCATTGACTCCAGAAGGAATGATGAGTCGTATTCAGAATAAATACTTTTGAATAGTTCAAAGGGTTCTTTAAATTCTATCTTTTCCTTTACCGGGTTTTTCAGTTCTGTAATGCCAAAAACATTCACTCCTGTACATGCATATCACCTCTGTATCCACAAAGTACATATACACGGAGGTACTATTTAAATCTTGTCTGTATAATAATGTACATCAATGTGGTGAAGTGTATGTGGAAGCAGATAAAGCACAGATTTGAGGGATACCCCTCCCGCATGTATGTGGCCAGGAAGATCATAGACCTCGGGTTCAGAATAGACAGAAACGGCAAAATATACTGTGACGACGTTGAGATAAGCGATGTTGCCCTTGCAAGGGCTGTGGGGGTTGACCGGAGGACCGTGAGGGCGACGGCAAATACCATACTGGAGGACGAGAAACTGAGGGGCATCTTTGAGAACATGATGCCGGCAGGAGCCCTTCTGCGGGACGCTGCAGGTGAACTTGACTTCGGTGTGGTGGAAATAGAGGCCGACGCCCGGAACCCCGGGATACTTGCGGCGGCAGCGAGACTGATCGCAGATAAGGGTATAAGTATAAGGCAGGCCCATGCAGGGGACCCTGAACTCGATGAAACACCCAGGCTCACAATAATAACCGAAACCCCCATCCCGGGAGGCTTGCTCAAGGATTTCCTTAAAATAGATGGCGTCAAGAGGGTCTCAATATACTGAGATCATTGATTGTGGAGAAAAAACAGGGCGCACCATGCAATAGCCTTAAAATCCATGATAAATCTAGTTAAATGGCGGAATATCATTATCTGAAGTATTTCATGGATTAACATGATCCCTGATCAGCTCAATGCCTTGAAGCGTGACACTCTCAGACATTTTATCCATTTTTAAAGTATGCGTGATTTTTTAATCCCAGCACCCTACTGCCTTCAACCAACGTAATAAGTCATTGCTGATCCGTAATATATATATGAGTTTTTTGTATAGAATTATTATCAGTTAATAGGGGTGTCCAAAGTGAGAGGTTTTTATGTCATGTTGCTGGTCGTGCTCCTCCTCGCGGTGTCTGTTAACTCTTCAGCCGCTGCAGACAACTCCACACTGGACGACACGGCCTGCGCAGACAACTGTACAGTCCTTGAAGCACAGGGGGATGATGTAACGGGTGCGCTGCCCCATAATGTTACAGTGGATTCTGAGGGTGTGGTCCTCCAGACAAGGAACTACACCTGCGGACCCGCAGCACTCGCCACCGTCCTCCAGAGACTCGGAGTGAACACCACAGAGGATGAACTCGCAGGCCTTGCCGGAACAACCGAAGAAGGGACCACCATGCAGGGCCTCCTGGAAGCCAGCAGGGCCAAGGGAATGAACGCAACCGGCATGAAACTAAACATATCTGAACTCAAAGAAAACATGATCGCCTATACCATCAATGACGGCACCGGACACTACACCGTAATAAACGAAATCACCAATGACACCATCAAACTCGCAGATCCAAGCCTCGGGAACATCGAAATGAATATAGAAGAGTTCGCTGAGATTTATAGCGGATATACACTGGTTATAAAGGATCCCAATAATCCACAGGTCAACGAAACTACAGATCAAAGCAACAAGAATACAAACTCATCAGAACCCATAAATAACCTGACAGATACCGCCTCTGATGTGCAGGCAGACAACAGAACTCTGACTGATGAGGAAATGAAGAACATTAAAGGTAAAAAATGGAGACATAAACATTGGCATCCATGGAAGTGGCGGTATTCTTATCATTGGCATGGTTGGTATCCTGTGCGTGTCCGTGCCTATTATGGATTCCATATAGTCTCTTATACAGCCCAAATGGTGCGCTGTGCTTGTACGCTGGATGTTGATGGCTTTGACTATTATTATGCTCGCTGTAAGACTTATGGTGATCGCTATATGGATTGGTATCGGCGCGTGGGATATAGGTATGCGGCATGAAGAAATTAAGTGTGGAATATGAGTATCATTCGGAGGTATGTGAAAAATGAAACGGGCATATGTCCTGCTAATTGGTTTGTCAATGCTTCTCATCTCCTTGATAGTGGCATTCCCTCTAGCATTGTCCTTTGTTATCCTGGCAGGATTATTTATCGCGCATTTCAGTAAGATGGAAGAAAAAGAGGTTAACATGATTATAACAGCCATAGTATCTTTATTCATAGGATTACTGGGAGGATTACTTGGATCGATGATTCACCACAATATTTCATCAACCTGGACACTACTATCTGCTCATGGGGGACTCTTTTTAATAGCCTTAATTGGATACTTTTTCATGGTCCTAATACTGATGACATTAGGATCCATGATAGACAAGGTTATATCGAAAGCTAGATCAAAATCCCTTTGAGTTTCCGCAGACCCCACCACAACATCAATGACACCAGAAGATACCATCAAGACGGCACGGGACACTACACCGTAATAAATGAAATCACCAATGACACGGTCAAACTCGCAGATCCAAGCCTCGGGAACATCGAAATGAATATAGAAGAGTTCGCTGAGATTTATAGCGGATATACACTGGTTATAAAGGATCCCAATAATCCACAGGTCAACGAAACTACAGATCAAAGCAACAAGAATACAAACTCATCAGACTCCATAAATAACCTGACAGATACCGCCTCTGATGTGCAGGCAGACAACAGAACTCTGACTGATGAGGAAATGAAGAACATTAAAGGTAAGTGCTGGCAATTCCTAGCGCCTGTTACAATAGGTACAATAATCATTTCAGTTAGGAATAAATACGTGCCAAAAAAGTACTGGTGTTACATTGCTTATCATCCTCCGTTCAAAAAAGTGAGAGCTTATATCGGGAAAGACCACAGGATCCATTATATAGAATACGATGCCTAGACAAATACACATGTAAAAAGACGTCTATTGCATTTTATTTTTTTAAAATTAAATAACGGGAGGGTACTAAATGGAAAATAAACCAATTATAATCAGCTTACTGATAGCATTCATAATAACTACCATTATCTCTCTTACAGGGTATATGGAAGGTACTGGACTGATGCCGCCAAAAAGTGCCATAAGTTCGTGGATAATATTACTAGATATATTTGTTGTAGGTATGACACTAGGTTTAATAGAGGCTATTTTGGGTTGGATGAAAGGAAAAGGAACTTACGTTCATATTAATATTAGAAAATCGCCCGAAAAACTTTTAATTAGTGTTTTAGTTACAGTGGGGTTCAATTTTTTGGGTTTGTTAATTTCTTTAACCTCAAAGGTTCCTCTTGAAGAAAGTATATTTACAACTACAATGATTGGTTTCATGGTGGTTGCTCTAATGTGTCTTCTGTATAGCACTATGATAATAAGGCAAGCGCCTGCGTGAAACATGAAAATCAAAGCTTAAAACCGTATAAATGATGAGAGGTGGACTATCCCAAACAACATAGTCTTCATAAGAGTGAGTGGAGCCAGTGGGATCCCAGGCCTTTAAGCTATAGAGGATAGCATCATGAGGACATACAATGGATACTGGGGATATTATCCCCCTATAATACTCATGATAGACATACCCACATCAGAAATCACAGATAGGAATCCGCAGAAATCATGGTATACCACGTGAAAAATGAAAAAACCCTATTTTTCTTAAATTCTTTATTTTCGGCTTTTCCGAAACCAATCAAAGAAAAATAAATGAATGGAACTGTTAGCATCACAGCTCCAGGCTGTCCTCCTCTTCGAGGGCCTTCAGAAGTTCATCCCAGGCTTCAAGGGACTCCCTTGCCGCCTCATCAGACATCACCTCAATGGCGTAGCCTGAGTGAACAAGAACATACTTGCCCTCCTCAACATCATCCACAAGGTCAAGTTTGACCTGTTGCCTCACACCACCGAAGTCAACGGTGGCAATGTTATCCTCACTATCAATTTCAATAATCTGAGCAGGTGCTGCAATACACATTCAATAACCCTCTCCAAATTAATAGGATTAAAGTCAGAATACACTAATGTTTAGATAAAGATCCGTCACATATAAAGATTTGTGGGAAACAATGCCATTGAATTAATACCATGGTGTCTGATATGCGATGTGTTGTGATAGGGGGAGGGCCAGCTGGAAGGGCCGCTGCAATGGAGCTCGCAGCCCTCGACATGGACGTAATACTTGTTGAAAAGAAACTGATTGGTGGGACATGCCTGAACGAGGGCTGTATGGTTGTATGTGGCCTCAATGACGTTGCAAGGTTCCTTGATGATGCCCGGCAGCTCAGTGATCTTGGGGTGCTGGATGTTGAATGCTCAGCAGACTACCGCCGCATAGCCGGGGGTGTGAAGAGGACCCTTGAACGTATAAGGCATGTCACCGAGAGGGAGACCCTGGATGCCGGTATTGAAATAGTGTACGGTGTGGCGGAGTTTGAGGATGATAGGCTCCTCGTTGAGGGGGAGGAGATGGACTATGACAGACTCATAATCGCAACCGGAGCATCTCCCCTCATACCCCCCATTGAAGGCGCCAGCAAAGCCATAACATACCGGGACATCCTCGACCTCGACGGAATCCCTGACAAGCTCGTTATAATAGGTGGAGGAGTTATAGCAGCTGAATTTGCAGGCATATTCTCTTCCTTCGGATCAGAGGTCACGGTAGTATCAAGAAGCGGTTTTCTCAGTAAACTGGACCCCCTGATAAGGGACTATGTTTCAGAAAAGGTCCTCAGCGATGTCAGAATACTGGAGGATACATCAACCACAGAAATAGATGGATCAGGTGTTCAGACGTCTGGAGGCTACATAGAGGGCCTCCCAATGCTTGCAACGGGTCTCAGACCAAATTCGGATTTCCTGAAGGGGTTCCTTGAACTGGGACCCCGCGGAGGAGTTAAGGTGAATGACCGTATGGAGACCTCACGTCAGAATGTATATGCCGCCGGTGATGTTACAGGGGGCCATGGAACAACACCCGTTGCAAGGATGGAGGGGGTGGTGGCGGGGCTCAACGCCGCCGGTATTGAGAGGAGGGTTGATTACCGTTACCTCCCCTACTCAATCTCCCTCAGATACGATGTCGGATTCGTGGATATTCCCGGTGAGGGTGGGAGGGAAGCCGTGATACCCGGCCTTGCAGGACCGGGGTCATTCTGGGGAGTTAATAATGGTAAAACAGGGATCAGCAAGGTCAGAATCCTTGATGATGGCACCCCCTCAGGTATATACTCGGTTGCGCCCGGTGCAAGGCTCATCATGCCCTACCTCTCCCTCCTGATGAGGCTCGGTGTGTCCATGTATGAGTTTGAGGGCTTCGTTGAGACCCACCCCTCCACGGATTCCATATACAAGCTCATGAGGTTCCTTTCAAGGTACTGAAGCAGTCAGTGGCACCCTGAAGGTTACTGTCTGCGGCATGCCTCCTCCTCTATGATCTCCGCAATCCTATCTGCAGCCACCATCACGTCCCCACTGTACTTTCTGGCAGCCCTCCGGAGCTCATCTGACCTCTCAAGTGCTGCTGAAACAGCCTCCACGATATCCTCAGGGTCAGCCTCAAGGACCGCGCCCCTGAATACAGCCCCCATATTGTGGTACCTTCCATACTTGACACCCCTCAGTGCCACAACAGGGACCCCCAGTGCGATGGCCTCATGGACCATCACACCATCATCCGAGAGTACAGCCAGGTCAGCGATGCTGTAGAGGTCCTTCACCCAGTCAATGTAGCCCAGGTTTATTATCCCCTCATGGTCGATTATCTTGAGATACTCATCCCTGAGGGGTGGTCCAGCACCGTAATGTTCGCCTCCATGCCTGAATTCGCCAGCCTCGATGCGGCCTCAGCCATCGCCTTAAAGAGGGATGATCCCGATGAAATGACTATGGTCGGTCTGTCAGGGTCAAACTGGGGGGGCATCCTCCTGCAGGCAATTTCAGGGTCGCCAAGAGTTATATCGGGGCTCATTGGATAGTATATGCTTTCAACACCCTCAATGTCCCTGCCGAAGAGGTCTGACTCGGGCAGGGCCACGTTCCTGTTAAGCCGGGTGCAGACCTTTGAATCGGTGGGTGTATTCAGGACCCCCACTGCAGGGACGCCTGCAATCTTTGCTGCCAGGCACCCCACAACGGCTCCTCCCCCTATTACACCTACAACCACGTCTGGCCGGATGCATCTTATGAGCCTCCAGGTCTCATAGATCGCCCGGGTGGTTCTGAGTGCTGCAGAGAGGAGTTTAGCTTTGCTTGCTGCATGGCCACCTGCCTGGGGTATCCTCACGCGGTGCCATTCAATGCCCCTCTTCCTGAAGAGTATCCCCGGTGCGCTGTGGTCAAGTGCGAATTCACATTCAAATCCTCTCCTTTCAAGTGCACCGGCTATATTAAGGGCCGTTATGGCGTCTCCTCCCATTCCGCGACCTGTTACCGTGAAAAGTGCCTTCATTATCATCACCAGCTCTATAAACATGATCTGTGAAAAAATCTCAGTGCAAAAACGATCGTCTTAAAGTAGATTTAAATATTATACATTAAATAAGTGATTAATATGAACATAGGCCCCTATAATAACAGGCCGGACATGGGTCGCCTCAGGGAGATCATAAGGGTCATGACCAAGTACCACTTCGGGAACATCCTTGAGGCGGTTGGCCTTAAAAACAGACTCTTCGAGACCCTTAAATTATATATAAAGAGCCCTGAGGAGGTACATGAACCCGCCCATGTACGTCTCAGGCTGGTTCTTGAGGAACTTGGAACAACCTTCATAAAACTGGGGCAGGTCCTGAGCACAAGGGCAGACCTTGTGGGTAGGGAGGTGGCTGAGGAGCTGGCCAAGCTTCAGGACGAGGCTCCACCGTTCCCCTTTGAGGATGTGAAGAGGGTCCTGGAATCTGAACTCGGAGTTCCCATGGAGGAAGTTTTCGCTGAATTTCAGGAGGAACCAGTGGCATCGGCATCAATAGGACAGGTCCACAGGGCCCGTCTAAGGAATGGTGATGCTGTTGCTGTGAAGGTCCAGCGCCCGGGCATAGCCGACACCGTGAAGAGCGACATAATCCTGATGAAGTACCTTGCAAAGCTTGCCAATGACAGGGTCCCCGGTTTGAGGTACTACAACCTGCCAGGGATAGTGGCTGAATTCGAGAGGGCCATCAGAAAGGAACTGGACTACCACCAGGAAGCCAACAATGTGGAGAGATTCCGTGCAATGTTCATGGATGATGAGACCGTTTACGCGCCCTACGTTTACAGGGAGTACTCAACAGGCAGGGTACTCACCATGGAGTATGTGGACGGTGTTAAGCTCACAGACATTTTAAAGTCAGATATAAAATTCAATGCACGGGTGATAGCCGAGAGGGGTGCCAGGTGTTACTTTAAACAGATATTCATACATGGGTTCTTCCATGCGGACCCCCACCCCGGCAATATTCTCGTCCAGAAGGGAAATGTCCTCTGTTTCCTCGATTTTGGGATGATGGGACATCTTGATCGTTCATTCAGGGACAGACTGGCAGAGCTTTTCATACTCCTTATGAACTATGATGTTAACGGTATAGTTAACCAGCTGAGGTACATGAACATCCTGACAGAGGAGACAGACCTTGAGGAGGTCAAGTATGACATAATAGACCTCCTTGACCGCTATTACGGTGCCGATGTCAGGAAGGTTGGGGAGATACTCACAGAGTTCACAATGCCTGGTATGATAAGGAGGCACAGGATAAGGATACCCCGTGACTTCGTGCTGCTTGCAAGGGTCATGAGCATGGCAGAGGACCTGGGTGAGAGGCTTGATCCAAGGTTCAATGGCCTTGCGGTTGCATGGGAGATGACCCATAAACTGATAAGAAACCGGCTCAACCCCCTGAGGAACCTTGATGAGGTGCCCGCGGCCATCATTGAACTGGAGCACATAATGAATGATCTCCCCCGTGGCCTGATAAGCGCCCTCCAGAAGCTGGAGGAGGGTAAATTGAAGATGGAACTGGAACACCGGAACCTTGACGAGATATCGGTGCGGATTGAACGGTCGACCAACAGGATATCGGTTGCCATGCTCGTATCGGCACTCATAATAGGTTCATCGCTGGTCACGATCCCCCGGGAGGCCCTCATACTCGAGAAGTTCCCCTTCCTCGGGATATTCGGTTTTGCTGTGAGTTTTCTGATAGCCCTCGCACTCATAGTATCCATAATAAAGTCAAGGCGACTTAGCTGATGGTTAAATCACCGATTTTCTGATCCATGAGATGCATACGGATTGAAGAGAAGCCTCCTCACACCCACTGCGATTAAAACCCGGTTATCAACCCTGAAACTTCTTCTTCCAAGTAAAATTCTCCTCAGAAGATCCCCCAGGCCTCCGCCAGTCATTACATCCATGTAGAGGTCGCCGAAGTTGGGTTTTCAATTCCGATTTTCTCCTCAAGGAACCCTGTGAGGTTCCCCCTCCTGAGGATGGCTGTGACGAGGGGGGCTGTGAGAAAGAGCATGAGAACTGACCATGCGCCTCCGGCGACGTAGAATGCAAGTCCCAGGGCCACTGCAAAGCTGTGGTTTCCGACCTCACCCATCATTATCCTTCCCAGGTAATCCAGGGGGGAGTAGGCAGCGCATACAGCCAGTACCAGGAGGGGTAGGTAGATGTCTGAACCAGCCGCGAATGCAATGGCTGCTGCCAGGAGGGACATGATTACTGTCAGGCTGCATGCAACACCAGGCTGCATATCTGCAATGTTAAGGGGCTGTATCATGAGGGCCACCAGGAGGGCGGCCGGTCCCATGATGGGGTATGTGAGGATGGTGACCGCTATGATACCAAGGCCCCTTGAGAGCTGACCCCACTCAACTGGAAGGTCACGGATCCTTCTCCTTCCTGAGAGGTCATCGATGAAGGCCAGGAGGCCCATGATGACAACAGGTGACCTCAGGGGCTCTGGCATGAAGACAGAGAGTACAATCCAGGGCACCAGACCCGTGCCCCGTGGTGTTCCTCCCCTCACATCAGTGTAGAGGTTCGAATCCCTCATACGTGATATGAGAGCCGCCATGAGAGGTGTCAGTGCAGCTACAGTGAATGCAGCCACCATTATGGAGCCGGGATCCTGTGAAGCATGCAGTATGAATAGCGCATCCATTCCAGATCACCTGAAACCCGCTGATGTCTGGACCACAACGTTCCTTAGGCCCTCATCAATCATCACATCCTTCACCCTCATCATCTCATCCTCAGATGGTCTCTCAATATCCCTGCGCCTGAATTCGGGTCTGTAATCCAGGACGGTTACCTGAACGTCCCTGTTTATGGATGATATCCTTGAGGCCATGGCTGAGAGCTCATCCATGGATATGAGTGACCTGCTGTAGGGCACCCCCAGGCCCATGAAGATGTCCCGGTGATTCTCTGAAAGGTACCTGAATGCATTCCATGAATTCTCAAGGTAAACCCTGGCGGTTTTCTCATCATGCAGCCCTGATATCTCCATGAAGGTCTCAGGCCTGAGACCCTTGAGGTCAATCCCTATACGGTTCATTCCTGAATCCAGGAGTTCATCCAGATATTCAGGGGTAAGAATGGTTCCGTTGGTGTCAACATGGACGTTAACATCCCCTTTAAGTTCCCTGATTGCCCTGATGGTTGTGGAGAGCCATGTCCTGTTGAGGGTGCATTCACCGCCAGATATTGTGACAGTGCCAGTCCTGTAGATGGATTCAAGGCCCATGAGGATCCCTGCTGTTTCATGGGGGTCAAGCAGGTTTCCCTGTGATGTGAATGCAACCTGACTGTTCTGACACTGGGGACATCTCAGGTTGCAGCCATGGGTGAAGCACACCACCTCAACGGGAGCCCCTGTCTTCTCAGAAAATGGAGTTCCAACTCCACCGGCTGTGTGGGGACCAAAGCTGCTCACATACCTGAGTGGAGGTTCCGGTGCCGTCTCTATGACCATGCCCTCAGAGAGGGGTGTTACACAGGATGGTGCGATGCAGCCATCAATGGATACACTGCAGGCAAGGCAGGCCCCGGACGCGCAGGGTGAGAATACATCCCCCTCACCCGGAATCATAGCCCTTCTAAGGCCCGCCCCCTCCAGGGCATCTCCAACTGTGCCTCCTGATCTGACATCCCTCCCATTCACTGCTACCGTATATTCTTTAGTTTCAGGCTCCCCTGGCAGGATCGCGTCCTCAGGACATACAAGGAGGCATGCCCTGCAGCCAGTGCAGTTTTCACTGCATTTCAGTTCGCGGCAGTTTCCACATCCCCTGCATCGATCCTCAAGTCTCCTGAACATTCTGAATCCCCCTGAAGTCACTGGATCTTGAATCTTAGAATCCCTGCCAGGCCTCCCAGTGATTCCAGCTGCTTTCCACCCTCGTGTTCACTGCTTATGAGTACCACGGAACCGCCCATGCTCTCAACCATGTCGAGGTAGCCCTCAATGTCCTCCCTGCTAACAACCCTGTCCAGTACCAGGAGCTTCTCAACGGCCCCCATGTTAATGGCATCCATAACCTCAACCTTACCATAGACAACGGAGTCAGGGTCCCTGGCCAGCTTCTCAAGGAACTCGTTAACGTTCCTTATCTCAGAGGCTATCCTCTTCTCTGATGATACCCTTTCAACCGTCCCCTTCCTAAGGACCTCGGATATGCCGGCGCGCCCCCCGGTCCCGGTGTTCTCAAGTACCGCCTTCTTTGCGATTTCAGGATACCTCTCCATGAGGTAGTCATAGAAATCTGACTTGTAAAAGCCTGGTCCCGCTATTATGATTGTCTCAAGGTCTCCATACTTCTGGAGTGACTCCACGATGCTCTCATAGAATTCCCGCCTCAGTTTACCCCGGTCCCTCTGCTGTATTCTCTTACCAGGAATGTGGCCTGTTATGGGGCCCCTGTACTCCACCCCGTACTGTCTTATGAGGCCCAGTTCAGCGACATCATCCTCCATTACAAGTATGATTGCCTTCAGATTCTTTGATGCCCTTACAGCCATCCTGAGCCTCTTAAGTGTCCATCTGCTCCAGTGCTCCTTCTGGATCCTCAGGGGTGTGTTGAGTTTTACCTCAAGGGTGTGGTGGGAGCCCATGGGTACAAGGTCCTCAGGACCTCTCTCTATAACGCCGGTGGCCCTCAGTCTACCGGTGTAGATGTGGAAGCTGACAGTTTCCACCCTTATCCCGAGGTAAAATGTCTTTTTAACTCCCCTGTCACTTCTTATCTTCTCTCCACTGGTATCCTGTATCCTCCTCGTGGTCCTGGCTGATAGGAGGTCTCCCTCCTCTATTATGTGTGAGAGGTGCCAGAGATCATCAAGGGTTTCGGGTACGAGTTCAATGACACCGTTCTTCTCATCCTCTTCAACTATCCTCATGGATTCACCCTGAAAAATCATTGGCGGAGTTAATGATAATATATAAGAATGCTATTATAAAACTAGGAGTATTCTCATGGAAGGCTTCGGAGTGTAATGTGATGGGTGACTATGGATCTGGAACTGCAATCTTCCTCAGTATAATCGCCGGGTTTGTGATGCTCTTCTTCATCGATGGACTGTTTGTTTACACCTTCACCGGCTTTCTGGCAACCTACCTCACAAGGCCAGATAGGAGAAGCGCCGGGGAGGGGGGTACCGCATCCCTCATACTTGCTGTTCTCAGCTTTGCCTCCGGGATGATATTCGGGCCAGAGATGCCTGGAAGAATCGCTGGACTTGTTGGACCTGATGTGTTCAGTCTGTCAGTGGGATTCTTGATTGTATGTGCCATCAGCCTCCTCCTTGGAAGTATCGGAGGTTACATAGCTGTTAAGGCCTTCAGGAATGATGTGGATAGGCTGTGAGTACTTGATGTCATGGATAATGAAACGGTAGGTAAGATGATTATCAGCATCATAGGGGGTACCCGTGAACTTGGATACTGGATAGCCAGGTTCCTGAGGAAGGAGGGCTTCAGGGTCATAATCACCGGGAGGGACCCTGATACTGGCAGATCAGCCGCCGGAAGGATAGGTGCGAAGTACTGCCGTGACAATGTGAGGGCTGCCTCACTGGCCGATGTTGTGGTTGTATCCGTCCCGATAGAGGTGACCTCGGATGTCCTCAGGGAGGTTGCGCCCCATGTAAGGGAGGGCGGACTCCTCATGGATGTGACCTCAGTCAAGGAGGAGCCAGCCAGGGTCATGGAGAGGTTCATAGCCAGGGGCGCCCACTACATCCCGGCCCATCCCATGTTTGGACCCCGTGTATCATCCCTTGAGGGGCAGGTAGTCGTCCTAACACCCTCCGGGGATAACCCCTGGCTTGATGATGTGATCCGGTTCCTTGAGGAGAGAAAGGCCCGTGTGATAGTCACCGACCCATCCACCCATGACCGTATGATGAGTGTTGTTCAGGTCCTCACACACTTCGCCTACATAAGCATAGCAGCCACACTGGAGGCTGAGGGTGTTGACATAAGGGAATCCCGTAAGTTTGCAAGCCCAATCTACAACCTTATGATAGATACGATAGCCAGGATAGTGGCCCAGAACCCCTACCTTGCCTACTCGATCCAGACCCACAACACCTACGGGCAGGAGATGCGTGATTGTTTCCTGAGAACTGCTACCAGGCTAAACGAGATGCTGAGGGATGGGCGAATGGATGACTTTGTGGCAGGGATGGGCCTTGCAGCCAAGAACATAGATGACGTGGAGGCATCACTCGGCCGATCAGATAAGGCCATAGAGGCACTTAATCAGGAACTGATTGTGCTGAGGAACTCTGTTGGTCAGGAGATTGGCATCAAGCACATCTATTCAGGCAGGGTACATGTTGGTGTACTTGAGTCTGTTACACCTGACTATGCCATGCTGAGGTCCGGTAAGAGGGTCATGAAGTTCAAGATCTCCAACATCAGGGTGCTGTCAGAGGAGGAACTCCGCCGCTGGAAGGTCGAAAACCTTGATCTGAGGGTCTATGATGTATCTGCTGTTTTTTCTGATTCCGTGGATCCAGAGGTCATAGCACACCTGATTGGTCTGCTTGACTGTGTGGTTGATGTGAAAATTGTTGACCTTTACCGTGGGCCCCAGATACCCCCTGATCATTTCAGCTTAACCCTCAGAGTTAAGGTGTTTGACAGGGAGTGTTATGAGGAGATTCTGGGTGTTTCTGAGGGGTATCGGTGCCTCAATAAGGTGATCCTGACCCTTTCTGTGTAACTCTGTTTAATACCACATCGCACAAAATCCATCTAATAGTATATAAACTTTACCGAAACATTTATATATGATTACCTGTACATGTATTATAGTAACCTAAATTTACTAGAATATTCCGGTTAAATTAAATATCAACCGGAATCATAATAATAATCATAAAGAGGTGGGTTGTATGACAAAAAAAGAGATAAAATTAAAGGTTGCAGAGGCCCTGGCCCAGCAGGACGTCGGGAGGGGAATAGCCCGTGTGGACCCTGCATGCATGGAAAAACTGGGTCTTTCGGATGGAGACATAATTGAAATAGAGGGCAAAAAACTGACAGCTGCAACGGTAGTATCATCACAGTCCGACATAGGACTCGGAATAATAAGGATAGACGGATACCTCCGTAAAAACGCCGGCGCATCCATAGGCGAAGAGGTGACAGTCAGAAGGGCCGACGTTAAGGACGCCCAGAAGGTCGTTCTGGCCCCAGTGGACCAGGAGGTCATAATAAGGGGGGACATAAGATCAGCATTCCTCAACAGGGTACTTGTTAAGGGAGACATAATAGTATCAGGTATCAGACAGCATATATCCGGCGGCGGACTCTTCGACGAGTTCTTCAGGGACTTCATGGACATATCACCCCTCGGAGAGATCAAACTGGCCGTCGTATCAACAAGTCCCGCAGGTGTTGTGCGTGTAACACCCTCAACACAGGTCGAGATGCAGCAAAAACCCGTGGACGTCAGCAAACTCGAGGGCGTCAAGAACCTCGTTGATGTCACCTACGAGGACATCGGGGGCCTCAAGGAGGAGGTCAAAAAGGTCCGGGAAATGATAGAGATCCCCCTCAAGAGACCGGAACTCTTCGAAAGGCTTGGAATAACACCACCAAAGGGTGTCCTCATGCACGGACCACCAGGAACAGGTAAAACACTCCTGGCGAAGGCCGTTGCCAACGAGAGCGACGCCCACTTCATAGCCATCAACGGGCCCGAGATAATGAGCAAATACGTCGGGGGGTCCGAGGAGAGGCTCAGGGAATTCTTCGAGGAAGCAGAAGAGAACGCTCCATCAATCATATTCATCGATGAGATAGACGCCATAGCGCCCAAAAGGGAAGACGTGAGCGGAGAGGTTGAAAGGAGGATCGTTGCCCAGCTCCTCACCCTGATGGACGGCCTCAAGAGCAGGGGCCAGGTTGTTGTC
Organism: Methanothermobacter thermautotrophicus str. Delta H; assembly: GCF_000008645.1. Classification (NCBI taxonomy): domain Archaea; kingdom Methanobacteriati; phylum Methanobacteriota; class Methanobacteria; order Methanobacteriales; family Methanobacteriaceae; genus Methanothermobacter; species Methanothermobacter thermautotrophicus. The sequence goes on along the minus strand of NC_000916.1, from coordinate 1,504,701 downwards.
ATAGGTGCAACCAACAGACCCGACGCCCTTGACCCTGCACTCAGAAGGCCGGGCCGCTTTGACAGGGAAATCGAGATAGGAGTCCCTGACAGGGAGGAAAGGAAGGAGATACTCCAGATACACACCAGGGGGATGCCCCTTGCAGATGACGTTGACCTCGATGAACTGGCAGAGATAACCCATGGATTTGTGGGTGCAGACCTTGAGTCACTCTGTAAGGAATCCGCCATGAGGGTCCTGAGGAGGGTGCTCCCGGAGATAAAGGCTGATGAGGAGATACCCAAGGAGGTCCTCAAGAAGATGGTGGTAACAAGGGCCGACTTCAAGGACGCCCTCAAGGAGATACAGCCATCAGCCCTCAGGGAGGTCCTGGTACAGGTCCCCAATGTTTCATGGGACGACATAGGAGGCCTGGAGGGCGCAAAGCAGGAGCTGAGGGAGGCTGTTGAGTGGCCCCTCAAGTACCCCGACAGATTCAAGAAGTTTGGAATAAGACCACCTAAGGGTATTCTCCTGCACGGATCACCGGGTACCGGTAAAACACTCCTGGCGAAGGCCGTTGCCAATGAGAGCCAGGCAAACTTCATAGCGGTTAAGGGTCCGGAGCTCCTGTCAAAGTGGGTCGGTGAATCAGAGAAGGGTGTGCGTGAAGTTTTCAGAAAAGCACGTCAGACAGCTCCCACAGTGATATTCTTCGATGAGATAGACTCAATAGCCTCAGTGAGGAGTGGAAGCACCGCCGACTCCGGCGTAACCCAGAGGGTGGTCAACCAGCTGCTCACAGAGATCGATGGACTTGAAGAGCTGCAGGATGTGGCGGTTATAGCCGCGACAAACAGGCCCGACATCCTCGACCCCGCACTCCTCAGGCCTGGAAGATTCGACAGGCACGTCAAGGTTGAGGATCCAGATAAGGAGGCAAGGCTCGCAATATTCAGGGTCCACACAAAGGACATGCCCCTTGCAGATGACGTTGATCTTGAAAAACTTGCAGAGAAAACTGAGGGATACGTCGGTGCAGACATTGAGGCTGTATGCAGAGAAGCCGCCATGCTGACCCTCAGGGATAACATGGACGCCGAGGAGGTCTCAATGAAGTACTTCCTTGAGGCCATGGAGAAAGTAAAACCAAAGGGCGGCGTAGAGGAGCAGGTCCAGTACCACTAACTCCTCGATAACTCCCTTTTTATAACTCCTTTTATTTTTGCAGAACTTCTATTTTTAAGGTCTCCTGTGATTTAATTTTATACTGACTCCAAAATTTAATTAAGTGAAAACTGAATGGTCACCTAAAAATCATCAGCATATTTCCCATAACCATTATTCTCCAGAAGTTCCTTTAGAGTTTTTTTCAAATCGCTAATTTCACAGATGCAAAATCTTTAAGATTTGAATATTTGCTCTCTAAATCAAGTATATCTTTTAACTTGTTCTCTAAGTCAGATAATTGCTCACTCTTTTGCCCTTCCCTGGGCTGATCTGGAACTGTAATCAGGAGAAGAAATGGAGATTCCACATCATAAGGTTTTCCATTGATTTTAACTATACGTGTTAGTGCGTAGAGTGGGACTGGCCCGGCAATTTCTTTGGGAGTGGCCACAGTTTTTGCCTCGATGGCAAGGAAGGGTTCTTCATCATCAAAAATCATGATATGAGAAGTCCCTACCCAATGAGATCTTTCTCCGTCATGCAAATCACTCTCATCATATAATCTGATGCTTTTTATACCCTCTCTGTTCTGGACATATATGTTTTGATCCTTGAAAGGACCTGCGATATCCCTATAGATTTTATCTAAATACTTAGATATTTCACTCATTCTAACCCCCCTACAATGTACTTTTTCCTTTAATAGTTAGATAAAGTTAACAATTTTCTCACTTATAAACCTTTGATCAATTTTTTGATCAGATGCTTATAACTACATAGTAATCATAAACAGAGGGCATATGATGGATGTGATCAGGGACTGTTATGGAAAAAATGTCAGTATCAATCATTCTTATAAGATCTGAATTCCTGAAATCCCACTCCAGTGCACTGAATGGCGTTATTGAGGGCCTCTCTGAGTTCAGTGATCTCACCTGAGATTAACACCCCCCGGGCCCATTAATTATTTTTAAGTGATGACCCACAACCTATTATCTACAGACAAGGAACTCCAAGATGTTAACCGGGTGATGCAATGCCATATAAAGTTAAAGATATTTCACTGGCCCCTCAGGGCGAAAAAAAGATCAGATGGGTTCAGGAACACATGCCTGTACTTGAAAGGATAAAAAGTGACTTCTCAGAGGAGAAACCATTCAAAGGAGTCACCATAGGATCATGCCTTCACCTTGAACCAAAGACCATAAACCTTGGTCTCACACTCCAGGCAGGCGGTGCAGAGGTCGCCATGACCGGATGCAACCCCCTATCAACCCAGGACGACGCCACAGCCGCGGGGGCGAAGATGGGACTCAACATGTACGGGTGGCGTGGGGAGACAAACGAGGAATACTATGAGAACATACACCGCGTCCTGGACCATGAACCTGAAATCCTCATAGACGATGGTGCAGACATGATATTCCTTGTCCACCGGGAGAGACCGGAGCTCCTTGATGGGATAATAGGTGCCTGTGAAGAGACAACCACTGGTATAAACCGGTTGAGGGCAATGGCAGCCGACGGAGCCCTCAAATTCCCTGTGATGGCGGTGAACGACGCCTACACCAAGTACCTCTTTGACAACCGCTACGGTACCGGACAGTCAACCTTTGACTCCATAATGGGGACCACCAACATGCTGATAGCCGGGAAGACCGTCGTGGTCTGCGGCTACGGGTGGTGCGGTCGCGGTATAGCCATGAGGGCTGAGGGACTTGGAGCCAGTGTAATAGTGACCGAAGTGGATCCCATAAGAGCTCTTGAAGCACGTATGGATGGTTTCAGAGTTATGAAGGTTTCAGATGCTGTTAAGGAGGCCGATATACTCATAACAGCCACCGGGAACACAGACGTGGTTTCTGAATCCGAATTCATGAACATGAAGGATGGCTGTGTCATGGCGAACTCCGGCCACTTCAACGTTGAGATAAACCGGGAGGCCCTTGAAGAGCTCTCAAGGGAGACAGGAAAGGTTAAGGAGGACATCGAGGTGTTCATAATGCCTGATGGACGTAAAATATATCTTCTGGCTGAGGGCAGGCTTGTGAACCTTGCATCCGAGCGTGGCCAGGGTCATCCTGCAGAGATAATGGATATGAGCTTTGCAATGCAGGCACTATCAGCAAGACACCTCCTCCAGGAGAAACCAGACCCTGGAGTCTACCGGGCACCCGATGAGATAGACCTGATGGTTGCCCGGATGAAACTCGATGCCATGGGCATTGAGATCGATGAACTCACAGAAAAACAGAGACTCTACCTTGAAAACTGGGAAGAAGGAACCTGATCTACCACAGGTGACCATATTGGGGTTTTTCAGGTTGATAGATAAGGGGGATGGCCCTGTAAGGTTATTTGTGGGTGGTGTGCATGGAAGGGAGGGTCTCACCACCATAAGGGCCCTCAGAAGACTGGGTTTCAATGACATAGAGAATGGCAGGCTGATAATATACAGCTGCAACCCCACTCCCTACATCAGCACCCTCAACCCTGACTACTACAGGAGCCCCCAGGGGAGGGAGATACTCAGACTCATAGAGAAGTACCGGCCATCAACCTACCTTGAGGCCCACTGCTACCGCAGGGAAAACTATGATAAGCTCACAGATCCGTCAAGGAAGTCATCTGAGGGTGTTCCTCCACTCATAGAACTTGAAGAGGGTGTACTTATAGGATCGGTGTCTCCACATATACGTAAGAAGCTCTTCAAACGTGATGATATCTGTCTCACAGTTGAGATGCCATGTCTGGATGGTGGATCAGACAGGAGTCTTGATGTCTATGTGGAATTCCTCAGGACGGTTGCATCCTCGGAAACCAGGGAAGAACTTGAACTTCGTCTTGAAGGCAGGTATCCTGTGCAGGTTGAAACCGCGAGAAGATATGCCCGGGAATTCTTCGGGGAGTACCCGCCATTCTGATAGAGGATCCTGGACTAAAATCCCTGAAATCCAGAATGGACATGGTACCCCCTTCAGCATATGATCTTCTGAGAGTCTATAAAGATCCGGAGAGGGTGAGAGAATCAGCAGGCTGAAATCATATATAAAGAGGCTCATAAGACTTGTTGAAATGGAGAGGGAAGCCGAAATAAGCGCCATGATGAATGAGATAAGGAGGCTTTCCCCCCGACAGCGCGAGAGGGCTCGAAGGGCTGTGAATGGATTGAACGGTAAGATAACCGGGAGGGAGCTGGGATTTCACCTTGTCAAGTACGGAAGACGTGACCCCATAGACACCCAGATATCCGTGGGTGACCTCGTCCTTATAAGTAGGGGAAACCCCCTCAGGAGCGACCTGACAGGTACCGTTGCAATGAAGGGTAAGAGATTCCTGGTTGTTGCCCTTGAACATGTTCCTGGATGGGCCCTCAAAAATGTGAGGATAGACCTCTATGCCAATGATGTGACCTTTCAGAGAATGATTGACAACCTCAAATCCCCAACCAGAAACGTTCTCAGGGTCCTGGGTTTCCTCTGTGGTACAGAAAAACCTTCAGATGGGGTTGATGTGGTTGATTTCCAGGCTGTGGACCCGGAACTCAACGAATCACAGAGGGATGCCATCAGGATGGCCCTTGGATCAGAGGATTTCTTTCTCATACACGGCCCCTTTGGAACCGGTAAAACCCGCACCCTCCATGAGCTAATAAGGCAGGAGGTCATGAGGGGCAGCCGGGTCCTCGTAACCGCCGAGAGCAACGCAGCAGTTGATAACCTCCTTGAGGGAATTGCAGGTCATGTTAAATGCGTCCGCCTGGGACACCCCCAGAGGGTTTCAAGGGAAAACCTGAGGGAGACCCTTGCCTATAAAATTGAAAACCACCCTGAATACAGTAAAGTCCGGGAATACCAGGAGAAGATCGATGAACTCATAGAGGAACGTGAGAGGCACCAGAAACCCACCCCACAGATCAGGAGGGGCCTCAGTGACACCCAGATACTCATCAACGCCACAAAGAGGAGGGGTGCAAGGGGCATCTCACCCAACGTCATGATCTCAATGGCCCGCTGGATAGAGACAAACCAGAGGATAGATGACCTCCACAGTAAGCTTCAGGAGGCAGAGATGAGAATCGCTGACAGGATACTCCGGGAGAGCCAGGTTGTCCTTTCAACCAACTCATCTGCAGCCCTCGAGTACATAGATGGCTTAAGGTTCGATGTCGCCATCGTCGATGAAGCATCCCAGGCCACAATACCAAGCATACTCATACCCCTTGCAAGGGCCCCAAGATTCATACTGGCAGGGGATCACAGGCAGCTCCCACCCACAATACTCAGCAGAGATGCATCCGAACTTGAGAGGACACTCTTTGAAGAACTTATCAAACGCCACCCGGGCAGATCCAGGATGCTGAACTGCCAGTACCGCATGCACCCGGCCATAATGGAGTTCCCCAACCGTGAATTCTATGATGGGAGGATAAGGGCCCATCCATCCCTTGAGGATATATCCATCAGGGATATCATCGAGGATGTCCCTGACTCCGATATCTGCCAGAAACTCGCAGATCCCGACCCCGTCCTCTTCATTGACACTTCAGGACTGGATGGCTGTGAGCGCAGGCTAAAGGGTTCAACCTCAATACAGAACCCCCTTGAAGCGGACCTTGCAGTTATAATCTCCCGTTCACTCATGAGGATGGGTGTTAAACCTGAGGAGATCGGTATAATAACCCCCTACGATGACCAGGTGGACCTCATCTCATCCATGATAGATGTTGAGGTGAACAGTGTTGACGGATTCCAGGGACGTGAGAAGGATGTTATAATAATCTCAATGGTCAGAAGCAATCGGAATGGCAGTATAGGGTTTCTGAAGGATTTAAGGCGTCTAAACGTTTCACTCACCCGTGCCAGACGCAAGCTCATAATAATAGGGGATAGCAGGACACTCTCAGCCCACCCATCCTACAGGCGGCTCACTGAATTCTGCAGAAAAAGGGGATTCCTTGATGAAGCCGGCCTCGATGATGTCAGGAAGTGGGGTGCTTCATAAAAATTAATGCTTTCAGAACCAGTCCTCCAGGCTCTTCTGGGTGGAGGATGCACCCTCAAATTTTTTAAGTGCAGCCCTCACACGGTCCTCTGAAAAGCCGTGTTCAGTGCACAGGAACTCGATAACACCTTCCACGTCAGGTTTTCTCCACCTGATCTCATAGTCCTCTGAAACCTCTGGCTCCAGAAAGATCCTCCTGAGAACCTGGGGGTCGCCACCTATGTCAGCTTCAAGGTCCCTGATGACTTTGAAAATGTCGCCCTTCTCCCTGATGAGTTTGAGTCCCCTCCTTGCGCCTATCCCCTTTACACCCTCATTGAAGTCAGTCCCGACGAGTAGTGCCATATCCACGAGCTGTGTGTGGCTGATTGAGAGTTCCCTGAGGGTGGACTCCAGTTCAATGATCTCGGGGTCCTCAAGTTTTCCGCTGAGGGTGAGGTTCCTTACAACCCTTGGGGCGCCAAAGAGGAGACAGTCATAGTCCTGGGATGCCACGGCCCATGCATCGCCCATCTTAACCATGTATGATGCCTGAGCCTCCCCCTCACCGGGTGCCTGTACATAGGGTATTCCCAGAAGTTCCAGGAGCCTCTTTGAACTCTCCAGTATTTCTGAGGACATCCTTGAGGACCTTACAGCATATTTTTTCGCCCTGTCAATGTCCCCCTCCTCAAGGGCCCTCTTCCACTCAACCTCAGATTTCTTCCGGATATCAGCCCTCCTGCTCACGGTCTCGCCCTTGAGGTGGTGGGACCTTCCATCGAAGACATATATGACCCTTATCTCCCTCTCCATGACCGCGGCCGTCCTGTAGAGTATGCCGCTGAGGTGTGATGTTACTCTACCCCTGGAATCCATGAGGGGTGTTCCATCCCTCTGCCTTATGCTTGATAGGAACTGGTAGAGTGTGTTGGCTGCATCGACTGCGACCGTTCTTCCCCTAAGGTCCTCAAGGCGTATCCTGCGGGGTGATACAACATCCCTGAGTTTAACTCCCATATGAACACCCGGTGAATCTCTAAAACTCCTCCCTGAACCATTCGAAGGGGAAGGTCTCCTTTATCCTTATGAGAACCTCACCTTCATGGATGATATTGTAGGTCCTTGTGAGCATCGGGGAGTCTGTCCCAAAGATCTCCCTCAGCTGGGGGTCCGGGTTCTCAATGTCAAGGACCTCTATCTCCCTCCTTGACTCTATGTTATGCTTCTTCAGGATCCTCCCTATGGGTACATCGGCCCTTATGAGATCCTCCCTGAACCCATCGTCGAGCCTTGAGAGGGGGATGTATGATACTGCATGTATGAGGGGCTCCCTGTTTCCTATGACAACAACCCTGTAGTTCACAGGGTCTCCCATGGAGATGTTGAGCTTATCTGCTATTTCCTGGTTGCAGGGTATGAATTCCTGTTTCAGGGTCCTTATGGTCACTGTTCCCCGCAGAACGTCAAGTATCCTTGTTACCGAGCCGTCTGTTGAGAGCAGTATCTTCTGGGTGTTTGAGAGTTTCCCTATGAGCCTCTCAATACGTTCAATCTCCTCCATGACATTAACATCCATTTCCTGCCTCCTGTTGAGGGGCGCTTATTACCCCTTCAATGGCGGATTCTGCGACGACTGCCGGGTTGGCCAGGTAGACGCTGGATGCAGGGTCACCCATCCTTCCCCTGAAGTTTCTGTTGGTTGTTGCTATGCTGACCTCCCCCGGGGCAAGGACTCCCATATGGGCCCCCAGGCACGGGCCGCAGCCAGGGTTGCAGACTATCGCCCCTGCCCTGATGAAGGTCTCTATTATACCATCCTCCAGTGCCTTAAGGTAGATCTCCCTTGATGCCGGCGAGACTATGAACCTCACATCCTCATGGACCCTCCTGTCGCCTATAACCTCTGCGGCGATTTTCAGGTCCTCGTACCGGCCGTTGGTGCATGAACCCAGGAAGGCCTCGTCTATGTGGGTTCCCTCAACCCTGTGGACAGGGTAGACGTTGTCAACATCATCTGGACAGGCCACCTGGGGTTCAAGGTCTGAGACATCGAAGTGGTGATCCTCCAGGTACTGGCTGTCCTCATCTGAACTGTAAACCCTGAATTCCCTGCCTGTCCTTGCCCTCACATAGTCAAGGGTCTGCCGGTTGGGCTCCATTATACCGTTCTTTGCACCCATCTCCACGGCCATGTTGCAGATGGTCATCCTCCCGGAGACATCCATGCTCTCTATGGTGTCTCCTGTGAATTCCACGGAACGGTAGGTTGCACCATCAACACCGATCTCGCCTATGATGTGGAGTATGACGTCCTTTGCATACACGTGGCCCTCAGGTTCACCTGTAACCTCGATTCTCATTGCCTCAGGTACCATGAACCAGGTTTTGCCTGTTGCAAAGACCATGGCCATGTCAGTCGCCCCCATGCCTGTTGCGAAGGCTCCGAAGGCTCCGTAGGTGCAGGTGTGGGAGTCCGCCCCAACAATGACCATGCCAGGTCTTACAAATCCCCTCTCAGGCAGAACCTGGTGGCATATGCCTGCTGCGTTCTGGAATATGTTCACTATACCCTGTTCCCTGGCGAATTCCCTTGTGACCCTCTGGAACTCCGCGGCACCTATTGTGTTGGCTGGTACGTTGTGATCAAATACCATGACTATCCTCTCGGGGTCCCAGACCCTAGCGGGGCCTCCCCTTGAGGCTATATCCCTGAAGGTCCTGATGGTGGGGGGTGAGGTGCCGTCATGGGTCATGGCGAGGTCAACCCTTGCCTCTATTATCTCGCCGGGTGTGACCTCCCTGAGTCCTGCTGCCTCTGCGAGGATCTTCTCTGTCATGTTCATTTTAACCACCTAGAAGTCTACAGGTCCCCTTACGGACTTCACAATCCTGTAGAAGAGTTCATCGTTGATGTACTTACCCTTCTCCCTGTTTTTCTTTACCTCCTCCACTATCCTGCAGAGTTCATCCCTCGTAACATCGATGCCGTACTCCTCAAGTTTGGCCTTGACCGCACGGCACCCGGAGTGTTTCCCCAGCACTATCTTGCGCTGGTGGCCTATCATCTCTGGAAGGAATGGCTCATAGGTTAGGGGCTCCTCTATGACCGCGTCGACGTGTATACCTGATTCGTGTCTGAATACGTTCCTGCCGACTATCGGCTTGTTCTCAGGTACCTTCATTCTTGTGTGTTTCTCCACAAGCCTTGAAAGTTCATAGAGGACGCCTATGTTGAATCCGAGGTCAACCTCATAGATTATCCTCAGGGCCATGATCAGCTCCTCAAGGGATGTGTTGCCCGCCCTTTCACCTATACCGTTAACTGTGGTTGAGACTGCAGTCCCACCTGCAAGTAGCCCTGCTATTGAGTTCGATAGGGCCATTCCAAAGTCGTTGTGGCAGTGGAGTGCTATGTCAACCTTGATGTCCCTGCGCAGTTCCCTGACAAGGTAGTCCATACCCTGGGGGCTTATGGCGCCCACGGTATCTGCAATGTGGACCCTGTCTGCACCATAGTTCTCGGCCTTCCGGTAGATCTGCTTGAGGAAGTCGAGGTCTGTCCTTGTTGCATCCTCTGCTGAAAATGCCAGGAAAAGCCCGTGATCCTTGGCATACTCTATGGAGTTCATACAGACGTTGAGGGCCTCCTCCCTTGTGAGTTTGAGTTTGTGTTTCAGGTGGAGGTCCGATGTTGCCATGAAGGTTATGACTCCATCCACATCACAGTCTATTGCTGCGTCGATGTCATCCTTCTTTGTCCTGCAGAGTGCCAGTATCTCTGCATTGAGGCCCTCATTTGCAATGGACTTCACTGAAACTCTTTCCTGTTCTGATACAACCGGAAATCCGCTCTCTATCTGATGTATGCCGAGCTCATCAAGTTTTCTGGCTATTTCAAGTTTTTCTTCTGTTCCAAGGCATACACCGGGGGTCTGCTCCCCGTCACGCAGTGTTGTATCGTAAATCGTGATCCTGTCAGGAAATTTTAATTCAGCTTCTTTATTGAAGGGGCTAACAAAGTATCTCAAGGGATTACCACCTTAATGCTTTATTAAAATGAATACTTGGCATTTATTTAAAATTAGATATATTAGTATAAAAGGTTTGAGAGTGCATCCATATTCCGGTGGCTGAAATATGGTGGGTCATTACGTGTTATGGTATGATAATGATCAGAGACTGCATCAGTGAATTTGAAAATATCTGAGGACCATCAGCCTTACTCCTCGCCCAGTTCAAGGAGCTCGAGGTATGACCTCCTCTCAAATCCGTCCTCGATGCCAAGTTTTCTGTAGAGCTCAAATATCTCCCTGAGGGCCCCGGCATAGTCACTTCCGTCGGGTAGATCCCTCTCAATTTCAAGGTAGGTCCCCAGGCCCATTACGGTGTCAATGGAAACTGTGAACTCCCCCACACTGTAGATCCTGCGTTCCTTTACGACCTCCCTCACCATCCTGAAGCCGAGGGATTCCAGTATCTCTGCGGCCGTCCCCGGGTCAGCGACCTCCGTCTCGAGTTCCTTTCTTGTCTTGCTCTCTTCATCTATCTTGGGGCCCTTGTAGGTGATGAAGGTCCTCCCACCGGATCTTCTTATCCTCAGGGCCTCGTCTGTCCTTGCGAAGTCCCTGTGGGGGGCGTTGAAATACAGGTCATGCTGCTCCTCGTCAGAGACATGAACGCCTCCAACTGAGAGTATCCGATCAACCATCTCATCTCTATCATGAATTTTTGCCTTAACCTCAACCTCAATCAAATGCTACCACCCTTCAGTGCTCTAACACAGACATAATCATAAAGTAGAGTGCACATACCTGGATGCTCTAAAACAGTTTCAGAAACTCCATTACCACTCTTCAGTGCTGGCGATCTCAAGACCGGCGTATTCCCTCAGGAATATGCTCGCCTCTTCCAGCTGTTCAAGGAGCGTGTCGATTATCCTGTCCACTCCCTCATAGGGGCCCAGGAGATTATCCCTCTCATCCATAAGAGCCCTTCTCCTTTTGACATCGCCCCTGATGTCAGGGTCCCTCATTTTCTCAAGGTACTCCCTCCTTATTAATCTCATGTCCATATGGAGGTTGTACCTTATCCTCTTCAGATTCCTTATAGCGTCTTCAACCTCCCTCAGAATCCTGAGGGCCTCCTCCTCAGATGAGGGGTCTATTTCAATGCCCTCAATTCCAAGTTCCTCAACCTGTTCCTTGTAAAACCTTGGATCAATAACCACTTCATCCCCCTCTATTCATTAAGTATGTTAAATTATTTAAGGATGGTGCTTAAAATATGAAAAGAGTTTGATGATAGGCCGCAATAATTTTTCAATTGAGGAATGATAAACGCTGAATATTAACCGCGTTATTATTCATAATAACTAGTTTTTTACGTCAATATTAATATAGGTGCATTTAAATTTATATGTAGGTTTAACTTCACCGGGAGGTATCTAGTTGACAGATGTGGATATCAAAATAGAAAATATTGTTGCTTCAGCAACCCTTGGAAAATCCATTGATCTTCAGACAGTTGCAGAAGCCCTTGAGAATGTTGATTTTAACAGGGAACAGTTCCCGGGGCTTGTGTACAAATTAAAGGAGCCGAAGACGGCTGCACTGATCTTTGGATCAGGCAAACTCGTATGTACAGGAGCCAAATCAATAGAGGACTCCAAGAGGGCCATAAAACTGACGGTTGACATGATGAGGACCATGGATCCTGACATACCAGAGGAATTTGAAATAAAGATCCAGAACATTGTGGCCTCGGCGAACCTTGGAAAACCACTTAACCTTGAGGCTGTTGCCCTTGGACTTGAAAATACAGAGTACGAACCTGAACAGTTCCCTGGACTCGTTTACAGACTGGATGATCCCAAGGTGGTGCTCCTGTTATTCGGTTCAGGTAAGGTTGTATGTACAGGAGCCAAGAGTGCAGAGGATGCTAAACTTGGAGTTGAAAAGACTAAGGCAAGGCTTGCCGAGTTAGATCTGATTTAATGGTGATATTTTTGATTAAACTTGTAGTTTTCGATCTTGACAATGTCATTATTGATGGTGAAGCCATAGACGAGATAGGAAAAATCGCTGGCGTTGAAAAGGAAGTAATGGAGATCACCGAGAAGGCCATGCAGGGTGATGTTGACTTTGAATCCTCAATAAGGGAGAGGGTTAAACTCCTCAAGGGAACAGCGGTGGAAGACATAAAGAAGGTTGCAGATGAACTGCCCCTAATGGAGGGCGCCGAGGAGACAGTAAAGACCCTCAAGGAGAAGGGGTACCTGGTTGCAGTTATAAGTGGAAGCTTTGACCTTGTGGCTGAACCCGTAAAGGAGAAACTCGGCATAGATTACCTCTTCTGCAACAGGCTCCATGAGGAAGATGGCATACTTACCGGTGAAGTGAGCGGGCCCCTTGTGGAAAAATCAAAGTATGATGTTCTCTGCGGGATCCTTGAGAAGGAGGGTATAAGTCCCAGGGAGTGCGTTGCAGTTGGTGACGGGGCCAACGATATATCCATGATAGAGGCCGCACGTCTGGGCATAGCCTTCAATGCCAAGCCAGCCCTCAGGAAGAAGGCCGATGCAGTTGTTGAAGATAAGGATCTGCGCAAGATACTCCCCATCATTGAAAAAGTTGCAGAGGCTGATGATAAATTGAACAAGATGAGTTACGACGAAGTTATGGAACTCAAAAATGAATACGAAGACAAACTCTCAGCAATAGCCTCTGAAAGGGATGAACTGAACAAAAAAGCACGTGAAATGAAGGAACTGAGGGACAGTCTCAACAGTGAACTTCGTGAAACACTCAACAGGGCTGTTGAACTGAGAGATAAACGTAATGAAATAAACTCCAAGGTCGAGGAGAACAAGAAGCTCAGGGACCAGATAAACAAGGAGATACGCAAACTCGAATGGTCCTCAGGAGGAAGGGACCGTATAAAGATTGAAAATGAGATCAAGCGAATAGACAAGATCATTGAAACAAGGGTCCTTGACATTAACAAGGAGAATGAACTTGTCAAGACAGCGAACGAGCTTCGAAAGAAACTCATGAAGATTCAGGAGGACGATGAAACCCGTGAAAAGGCCCTTGAACTCAGGAAAAAGTCAGAGGAGTACCATGAGAAGGTTGTGGCCCTCTCTGAGGAGGCCCAGGGTTACCATGAGAAGATGCTGGAGTACTTCAGAAAAACAGATGAGATACGCAAGAAGGCTGATGAGGCCCATGAGAAGTTCCTCGAATTCAGGAGGATGGCCTCAGAGAAGCATGAGGAATTCAAATCAACCCTCGGTGAGATACGCCAGATAAACGAGAGAATAAACGCCCTGAGATCAGAGAACAGAAGTGCCAGGAGAAGAGAAAGCAGGGAAAAGGATATTGAAGAAAAGGAAAGGGCCCGTGAAATATATGAGAAGTTCAAAGAGGGCAAAAAACTTACAAAGGATGAGATTCTTCTTCTCCAGAAGCACAGGATAGTTTAGGGGATCCTATGGGTGGAGAAAAATCCTCAGACAGAGAGAATATGGAACCAGAAAATGGGAATCCATGCGGTGTTGGCACATCAGACAGCGAAACGGTTTACACCAGAGATAATCCAGGCATTGAAGAAACTTCAGATGATGAAAAGATAGAAGAGTGCTTCATATGCCATAAGAAGTTCAACATAAACGCCGATGATTCAAGCCATTATCATTACGGTAAGTACCCCATGTGCAGTTACTGCAGTGACTTCTACGGATTCTACAGGTGAGATCCCTGAGTGGTAAGATGCATGAAGTTATAATCTGTGAGAAGCCCAAATCATCTGAAAAGATTGCCGGGGCCCTCTTTCCAGACGCCATGAAGAAAAAACATGGAAAGGTGTCCTACTGGGAACATGTGGAGGGTGATAAGAGGGTCACCATAGTATCAGCGGTGGGACACCTCTACTCACTCCGCCCCAGGCAGTCCAACGAAGAACACTTTTTTGACCTTGAATGGGCACCCATACACGAGATCGATAAGAAGAAGGGTTACGTTAAGGATTACCTCAACGTTATAAGGAAATTTGCAGCCGGCGCTGACCGCTACATCCATGCCTGCGATTATGACATTGAGGGTACCCTCATTGGTTTCAACGCCCTCAAATACGGTTGCGGTGAGGAGGCCCTCCGGAAGACCTCCAGGATGAAGTTCTCAACCCTCACCCGGGAGGAGATACAGAGGGCCTACAAGAACCCCATTGAGGTCGACTATGGGCAGGTCGACAGCGGCGCTGCAAGGCACATACTTGATTTTATTTTCGGAGTAAACATATCCCGCTCCCTCATGAAGTCTGTTAAGGCGGCCACAAATCGTTTCATAAAATTATCCGCCGGGAGGGTTCAGACCCCGACCCTCGCGATACTGGTTGAACGGGAGAAGGAGATAAGGGACTTTAAACCCGTCCCCTACTGGATAATACGCGCTGAGCTCGGGGAAGGGATCATCGCCGAGAGCAAGAGGGGCAAGATCTTCAAGCGGGAGCTTGTCGACAGCATCCTGGAGAAGTGCCAGGGAAGTGACGCTGAGGTTAAGGATGTTAGGGTGAGGGACACCATCAGAAAGCCCCCGGTACCCTTCGACCTGGGGACCCTCCAGTCAGAGGCCTACCGTGTATTCGGATTCAGCCCCAAGAAGACACAGACAATTGCACAGAACCTCTACACCGAGGGTTACACCTCATATCCCAGGACATCATCCCAGAAGCTCCCGGAAAGTATAGGGTACGAAAAGATCCTCAAAAACCTTGCAAAGAACCCCCGCTTCGGAGTCCACATTGAAAGGCTCAGAGGCCCCCTAAAACCCCATGAGGGAAAAAAGGAGGATGATGCCCACCCGGCCATACATCCCACAGGTCTTCTTCCATCGGAACTCTCAAAGGATGAGAAAAAGGTTTATGACCTCATAGTCCACCGGTTCATAAGTGTATTCGGTGAGGATGCCATCCTCCAGACCATGAAGGTAGAACTTGAAATTGGAGAAGAGGAGTTCAGCTTCTCAAGGAAGAGGGTCAGTAAGGCGGGCTGGATGGAGAGCTACCCCTACACGAAGATGGAGGATGAAGAATTCCCTGAGATATCCGGCGGAGACTCTCTGGCTGTCAGGAGTGTAAGTGCAGATGAAAGGGAGACAAAACCCCCGGCAAGATACAACGAGGCTTCCCTCATCAGGGAACTCGAGAGGAGGGGTCTTGGAACCAAGTCAACACGTGCAGATATAATAGCCAAACTCTATGACAGGAAGTACATTGAGGGTAAAAAGATAAGGGTCAGTCCCCTGGGTGAGAACATAATTGACACCCTCACAAGGTACTGTGAGAAGATCATCAGCGAGGAACTCACAAGGCAGTTCGAGAGGGAACTAGAGGACATCATGAGGGGGAAGATAAGCAAGGACCGGGTTATAGATGAGGCCATCACAGAGGTAAGATCCATACTCAGTGACATAGAGGAGAACCTCAGGGACATCGGGAAGGAACTCTACAGGGCCTACCAGGACAGCAGGGTTGTGGGTGAATGCCCCGCCTGTGGTGGGAAGCTCGTCATAAAATACTCTCCCAGAAACAGGAGCACCTTTGTGGGGTGTTCCAGCTACCCTGACTGCAGGACCGTTTACTCACTTCCAAGGGGCGCCAGTGTGCTTAAAAGTCTCTGTGAAAAGTGCGGTCTCCCCATGATATCCTATGGAAGGCCGCGGCAGAGGGCCTGTCTTGACCCAAAATGTGGTAAAAAGAAATCAGAGGTTGAAGAGGTTGTCGGTAAATGCCCTGAATGTGGTTCAGACCTCATAAAGCGCTCCGGACGTTACGGGGAATTCGTCGGTTGTAAGGGATTCCCGAAGTGTCGCTTCACCTGTTCCGTTGATGAGGTCCCCGAGGGTTGAACTGAATGTCAGTGATGCAGGAAATTGCTGGTAATAATTTCTTCAAGTATAAAGGTCTGAGGGTTGAACTGAAGGTCCCTGATGCTTTCTGAGTTGTTCTGACCCTCATGGAACCCATAACCCCCAGAATTCAGAGGTACCAGAAAGACCCGCAAAAAATATGAAAACTTATAAGTCACCGGATCAAAAACCTTATTAACATCATTAAGGTCCTGAATTTATTACCAGATGAAAGAGGCGGTGAAATGGATATCCAAGGTTTGCTTGAAAGATTGAAGCCATTCATAATCATTGTCCTGCTCTTCTCGGTTGTCTTTTACATAAGAGCAGAGGCCAGTAACATTGGCGGAGTCCCTGCCGATGCCAAGAAATTCTATGAAGATGCAGATGGACTCCCCTATTTCAGCGAAATGGACTCCTACTATAACTACAGGTTAACAATGAACTACCTGACGAAGGGTATAATGGGTGATACCCTGGTGGATGGTAAACCCTATGACCTCCACTCCTACTATCCTCCGGGCAGACCCGTTGACTACCCTCCCCTGATCGTATACGTTACCTCGGCTGCCTACAGGGTACTGAACTTCTTCGGGGACTTCAGCCTCAAGGAGGTCGCATTCTGGATGGGGGCCTTCATAGGTTCCCTCTGCGTGATCCCCGCCTACCTCTTCGTGAGGAGGATAACAAATGATTACGGGGGTTTTGCAGCTGCCCTCATAGTGGGCCTTGTCCCAACCTACGTCGCCCACACCTATGCAGGTTTCTTTGACACGGACATGTTCAACTTCGTCCTCCCCCTCTTCGTGTTCTGGTTCTTCACAGAGGGGATGCTGGCTTCCAGCATGAGGGGCAAGGTTGGATATGCCCTTGCAGCGGCAGTTTCAATACTTGTATTTTCAGCTGCATGGGTGGGTTACATATTCTACCTGGCGGTTCTCATCGTATTCGTTGCAGCGTACCTTGTCATTTCAAGGTACATCCTGGGAGAAAAACCGGCAGGCGAATTCGAGGGCAAACTTGACTGGCTGATTCATCAGAGAGAACTTTTCCCCCTCCTGATCCTCATCATAGCTGGGGGAGTCCTCGTAGGAGTGTTTGGAGGATTTTCAAGCCTTGCGGGTGCTGTAGGCGGACTCATAGGCGCCACCCAGATACAGGCAACCGCCCAGACCACGGCCTACCCCAACGTCTATGTCTCAGTCTCAGAACTACAGGTGCCTGAATTCATAACAACCGGTGCCGGGAACATCTTCCTCCCGGGTCAGAACACAATCGTTGGTGGGGTGGGCGGCCTGCTGGTATTCATAATTGGTGTTCTGGGTGTCGGAGCCTTGGTGTGGAAATACCGCCAGCCAGAGGTTGTCGTTGAGGAGTCAGAGAACAGGCCGCGGGCCGGTAAGAAAAGCAAGTTCATGAGGAAGAAGAGGGCGGCTGTTGCCAGTGAGGAGATGAGACACCGCTACCTGCTCTACGCTGTCCTCATGGCTGTATGGCTCATAATGAGTGGATATGCTGTTACCAAGGGTTCAAGGTTCATACCCACATTTGCAATGCCCCTGGGACTCTCAGCAGGGATATTCACAGGATTCCTTGTTGAGTACCTGAGGGTGAGGTTCACGACAACATCATCACTGGCACTGATCGTATTCGTGGCGGCGGTTGCCATGGTAATGCCCTTCGGGGTCTCAGTTGCGGTTAAGCTCCTTGCAGGGGTGCTTGCGGCTGGATTCATATACTCCGTGAAGAAGCCTGAGATAAGGGCGCCATTCATGATGGTTCTGGTGGTCCTTGCAGCTGTGGCCCCCTCTGTGAGTGGAGCCCACTCAATCACAACGTCGGTAGCCCCCGGTACAGATGATGGTATGTGGAACTCCATGCAGTGGGTAAAGAAGAACACCAGCAGGGACACGGTGGTCATGTCATGGTGGGACTTCGGACACCTCTTTGCGGTTGCAGCAGACAGGCCAGTCACCTTTGACGGTGGTAGCCAGAACACCCCGAGGGCCTACTGGATAGGTAAGGCCCTCACAACGAGTAACGAGACACTTTCAAGGGGTATACTCACCATGCTCTCAACCAGCGGTGATCTCGCCTATGAGACCCTTGACAACTACACAGATGACAGCGGAAAGACCGCCGAGATACTGACCGCGACCCTCGGACTTCCAAGGGAGGAAGCCAGGGCCGTCATGACCGGGCGCTACGGTCTCAGTGATAAGGAGGCTGACAGTGTACTCAGGTACTCCCACCCGGCAAAGCCAAAGCCCTTTGTACTTGTCCTGAGCTCAGATATGCTCGGTAAGGCGCCATGGTGGACGTACTTTGGAACCTGGGATTTCAAGAAGAAGACAGGGTCAAGGTATGGTTACTATCCATCCCTGGCAAGCTCAAAGCCCCAAGTGGTTAACAACACAACCGTTATCCAGACCGTGAACACCATGGTGGACCAGAATAACGTCCTGGGCACCATAATAGAGAAGAAGGCAAACACCACCAATGCAACGATAGCAGTGGGCAACAACATGACGGTTCAGAAGATAAACCCACACAGGCTCACCATAATCGAGGGCGACCTCCTTGTTAAGAATGAGGTTGTTGACAGTGACGCCCAGCTGAGCCTCATAGTCATTGGAAGCGGAAACCAGTACACGACAATAATAATGAACAGGGAACTGGAGGACTCCGTCTTCACAAAGCTCTTCCTCCTGGGGGGATTCAACCAGACATCCTTCAAGTTCCTCCACCAGGAACCCGGTGTGCTGCTGTGGACAGCAGCATAACCCACATTTTTCATTTTACACGGCCATGATCTCTTCAAGAAATTAAGCCGCCTAAAAACTCTTAATGAAAAAATAAATTTCAGTACCTCATTATAAAAACAGGCAAATAAAAGAAGTTTCTGGCAGAACTTCAGTATCGCTTGGCCATCTTGGCCCTCAATATATCAGTGGCGCTTATCACGCCTATGATCTCATCGTCCTCCTCAACAAGGAGGCGCCAGACAACGTTCTTCACCATCTTCTCTGCTGCTTCCTTGATGGTTGCCCTGGGAGATATGGTAACAAGATCCCGCTCCATCACCTCCCATACCTTGACCTCTGCAAGATCATCCCCCTCTGCAATGGCCTCAAGCACATCCCATGTGGTTACAATTCCGACCCTGACACCTTCCTTCACAACCACCGAGCTTCCCTTGGCGTTCTCAACATAGTTCCTTAGAACATCCTCGAGGCTGGCGGTTATGTCGATGGTGTCAACATCCGTAACCATAACATCCTCAACCCTCATAAAATCACCTGCATATAATATGAAGGTTATGGGATATAAAATATAAGGGAAAATATTTAATAATGGATAATAGAGAACACTGAATGATTACACTGATTTTTCCCGGCTTCAACAATGTTCATGTGAGTGGTATGGATATCGAAGAGAAGATCAGAAAGATAGAAGAGGAGATTCAGAAGACACCATACAACAAGGCCACAGCCCACCATATAGGTAAACTGAAGGCAAAGATCTCCCGCCTCAAGGAGGAGGCCCTCCAGAGGAAGACCTCATCTGGAAAGGGGAGAGGATTCCATATCAAAAAGTCTGGAGACTCCACCGTGGTCCTCATCGGTTTTCCATCTGTTGGGAAATCAACACTCCTCAACGAGTTAACCAGTGCAGAGTCAAAGGTGGGTGACTATCAGTTCACAACCCTTGAGATCGTCCCGGGCGTCATGGAGTACCGGGGGGCCCAGATACAGATATTTGACATACCCGGGATAATAACCGGGGCCTCCCGTGGGAGGGGCCGTGGAAGGGAGATACTCTCAGTTGCCAGGAGCGCCGACCTCATAGTGATAGTCCTTGATGTCTTCAACACAGACCACATGGACATAATCCTCAGGGAGCTGAGGGATGTTGGTATAAGACCCAACGAGACGCCCCCTGATGTGATTGTTAAGAGGAGAAAACTGGGTGGTGTGAAGCTCTCAGCAACGGTCGAACTCACACACCTTGATGAGAAGATCATAAGGTCAGTCCTCAATGAGTACGGAATCCACAATGCCGACGTCCTCATAAGGGATGACATAACCGTTGACCAGTTCATAGACGTCATGGAGGCCAACCGCGCCTACATACCGGCCATCACCGTTATAAACAAGATAGACCTTGTGGATGAATCCTATCTTGAGGGTCTCAGGGAGAAATTCCCGGAAGCCCTCTTCATCTCCGCAGACAGGGACATCAACATCGATGAGCTCAGGGAGGAAATATTTAACAGACTGGGCCTCATAAGGATATACCTGAAGCCCCAGGGTAAAAAGGCTGATTACGACGAACCCCTCATCATCAGGGAAGGGTCAACCGTTGGCGATGTGTGCCAGAAGCTCCACAGGGACTTTGTGCGTAAATTCAGACATGCAAGGGTCTGGGGGAGCTCTGTTAAATTCGACGGCCAGAAGGTGGGCCTTGAACATGTCCTCAATGATGAGGACGTCCTGAGGATCATAATAAAGAAGTGACCGCTTCTTATGGAAATACATGCAGGTGTGAAGATGAAGCTTGATGATATAAAAATTTCAAGAGCAATTGTTGAAGGATACATGGAGGATCTCCTGGACTACATGGAGATGGATGTTGCTATCGGCGGAGGGGGCCCCTCCGGTCTAACAGCAGGCTACTACCTTGCAAGGGCCGGTCTGAAGGTGGCGCTCTTTGAGCGCAAGCTCTCCATTGGTGGTGGAATGTGGGGCGGCGGTATGATGTTCAACAAGATCGTCGTCCAGGACGAGGGCCGTGAGATCCTCGATGAATTCGGAATAAGGTCAGAACCCTATGATGAGGGATACCATGTGGCTGATTCGGTGGAGGCGACCTCCACCCTGTGTTCCAGGGCCTGCCAGGCCGGACTGAAGATATTCAACCTCATGAGCATAGAGGACGTTATGATCCGCGACGAGGGGATAACAGGTCTTGTGCTCAACTGGAGCTCAGTTGAAATGGCGGGCCTCCACGTTGATCCCCTCACAGTCAGGGCCAGAGCAGTCATCGATGCAACGGGTCATGACTGTGAGATAGTGAAGGTGGTGGAGAGGAAGATCGGACCGGAACTCAACACCCCCGATGGCAGGATACAGGGCGAGAGGTCCATGTGGGCCGACGTGGGGGAGGCTGCCCTCATTGAAAACACGAGGGAGGTCTACCCCAACCTCTATGTGGCTGGAATGGCGAGCAACGCCGTATACGGCGCCCCCAGGATGGGGCCCATATTTGGTGGTATGCTGGTCTCAGGTCGACGTGTTGCAGAGATGATAATCGAGAAGCTGAAATGAATGTCTGCGTCTTACCACCACCATTGAACAGCCACCGCACACAGAGGCAATGAAAAAGGAGAAATGGGCCACGGTTCCAGTCAGCAAGGCGAGACTGTGAAATCATGATCTGCATAACCGGAACACCCGGCGTCGGGAAGACAACCCTGGCGGGTATATTGAGGGAGAGGGGACTGGAGGTCATATCCCTCGGGGAACTCATAAGGCAGAAGGGATTCGTCCTTGGACGCGACCCCATCAGGGGATACCTTGAAGCCGACATTGAGGCCGCATGCAGTCACCTCCAGGAAATGGAGGGTCTGGATGTGGTGGAGGGTCACCTCTCCCACCTCTGCAGATCCTGCAGCATGGTGATCGTCCTCAGACTCCACCCGGAGGTACTCAGGGGCAGGCTTGAGGGGAGGGGCTACCCTGAAGGTAAGGTGCTTGAAAACCTCGAGGCCGAAGCGCTGGATGTGTGCACCGTTGAGGCCTTCGAAATACATGGGGAGCGTGTTCATGAGGTCGATACAACAGGAAGATCCCCCCATGAGGTTGCCGATATCATCACCGATATCATGAATGGTTCAAGGGTATGTCCCCCGGGGGGAGTGGATTTCTCAGGATGGCTTCTTGGATGATGGAAAAGGTTTTTAAATATGGAAACACAAAGCACTTATAATATTCTTCTTGTGCAGTCAGTACACCATCTCAATGTGCAAGATGTGGATGTTCTATTCCGTTATGAGAGGTTAAACCTTGAGGAGAGGAAAGAGACCACGATGGATGTTAAAAATTGCTGAAGAGAGAATAGACATCCTTTTCAGAATGGCTGACCGTGAATTTTCAGCTAATCCCCATAGATCGCACAGGTACACCGAACTTGCAAGAAACATCGCAATGAAATACAGGGTTAGAATCCCCAGGGAATGGAGGAGGAGGTTCTGCAGGAAATGTTACAGTTTCCTTAAACCCGGGGCAAACTGCACCGTCAGGATAGCTGATGGGAAGGTTAATTTTAGGTGCCACGAGTGCGGTCACATCATGAGATTCCCTTATATCAGGGAAAAAAAGGATAGAAGGAGAAATAAGATTGAGTCTCACACCACCAAAGAAGGAACTGATGAACAGATCACTGTCGGCGCTCACAATAAATGTGGGGAAAGCCAGAGTGACAGATAGCCTCATTGAAGAGGTTAAGAGGCAGCTCAAGGCAAATGAACTGATAAAGATAAGATTTGCCAGGACGGTGGCCTCTGAAAAAGAAAGTTATATTACAGAGATAGTTGAAAAAACAAATTCTAAGCTCATAGATTTAAGAGGAAATGTGGCAATAATTTTCAAAAAAAGATCTTAGGAGGATAAATATGACTACAGTTTATGACGTGCCAGCAGATCTGCTCATAAACAGGGTTGCTGAGGAACTGAAAAATGACAGTAAGGTTAAATCCCCTGAATGGGTTAACTTTGTTAAAACAGGTGTCCACAAGGAAAGAAGACCTGAGAATCCTGACTGGTGGTATGTAAGGGCCGCAGCCCTCCTCAGAAGAGTTTACATTGATGGTCCTGTGGGTGTTAACAGCCTCAGGACACATTACGGCGGTAAGAAGGACAGGGGCTCACGCCCTGAAAAGTTCAGAAGGGGTAGCGGTGCCATAATCAGAAGGGCCCTGCAGCAGCTGGAGGAATCAGGTCTAATAAAGAGGGAAGAAAATGGAAGGGTTATAACACCCGAAGGCAGATCATTCCTTGACAAGGCCGCTGCAGAGGTAAAGAAAGAAGTTGAAGGACTTGAAAGGTACTGAAACTATCCCAGAGGGGCCTCAGGAGGTTTCATAGTTGACAGACCTCGAAGAGATACGTCGCAAGAAGATGCTGGAGCTCCAGCAGAAGGCTCAGCAGCAGGCGATGGAAGCTGAAGCACAGGAACAGATGCGTCAGCAGCTGGAAATGCAGAAAAAACAGATAATGATGCAGATACTCACCCCTGAAGCCCGTAGCCGTCTGGCCAACCTCCGTCTGACAAGACCGGACTTCGTTGAGCAGATAGAACTGCAGCTCATACAGCTGGCCCAGATGGGGCGTGTAAGGTCAAAGATCACCGATGAACAGCTGAAGGAGCTGCTTAAAAGGGTTGCGGGTAAAAAGAGGGAGATAAAGATCAGCCGCAAATAGTCTGGTAAAATGAATGCATGCGTACTCTACAGTGGCGGTAAGGACAGTTCACTGGCGGCTGTGATGCTCCAGCGGCTGGGGATACAGCCAGAGCTGGTGACTGTGAACTTCGGGATCCATGATTCATGGAAGCCAGCATCTGATGCAGCTGCATCCCTTGGATTTCCACACCGTGTTCTTAAACTCGGCGATGAAATCCTGAGGGACGCTGCTGAGACGATAATCAATGACGGGTTTCCGAATAATGGTATAAAGCACATACACAGGATGGCAGTTGAAGCCGCAGCCACCGAGTACGACATGGTTGCCGATGGAACGCGACGTGACGACAGGACCCCTAAACTAACAAGGGACGAGATACAGAGCCTCGAAGACCGCCTGAACATTGAATATGTGAACCTGGATGGTCTCGGTCACAGGACCGTTAACAGACTTGCATCGATGCTCTTCAGCCTGAGGAGGGAGAGAAGCAGTATCGATAACAGCTCCGACTACGAGGTTGAGGTCCGCCTCCTCCTTGAGGAGATGGGCCACAGTTCAGAATCATTCTTCCCTGTTCACTTCCAGACCAGGGTCACTGGCTGGAACACCAAAATGAAGGAGGATGCTAAATGAGTAGAAATAAACATGTTGCCAGGAAACTCAGAATGGCAAAGGCTAACAGACAGAACAGAAGGGTGCCCGCATGGGTTATGGTTAAGACAAACTACAGGGTTCGAAGCCATCCAAAGATGAGGCACTGGAGAAGGACCAAACTCAAGGTATAGGAGGACTGGATATGGAAAGGATTTATGTCATACCTCTCAGAAAGGCCAAGAACGTGCCAAGGACCATAAGAGCGCCGAAGGCTGTTAAGATTGTCAGGGAATTTCTCATGAAACATATGAAGGCAGACACCGTTAAACTCGACGAGTCAATCAACGAAAAACTCTGGGAGAGAGGTATCCAGAAGATACCCCCAAGAATAAAGGTCAAGGCCGTTAAGGATGAAGACGGTGTTGTTGAAGCCACACTCGAAGAATGAAATGATGGTGAATTATGATTAGAAGGATCAACCTCAGTGGAAACCCGAACCTGGGAGTTTACATCTCTGTAACCGACAGTGTGGCCCTGATACCACAGAACACCCCTGAAAAGTTTGAGGGTGTTCTCAGGGAAGCCCTTGAAGTTGAGGTCCTGAAGGTGTCCATCAGTGGCAGCAGCCTAAACGGTGCCCTTGCCGTGGGCAACTCAAATGGATTCGTGGTCTCAAATCAGGCCATGGACCGTGAAATCGATGCCCTTGCAGCTGCCGGTGTGGAGGCTGTCAGGATCCCTGAAAGGTTTACTGCAGTCGGTAACCTTGTGCTGGCCAATGACAACGGTGCCGTTGCAAGTCCACTGCTGTCAGATGATGCGCTGCAGGTTATAGGGGATGTGCTTGAGGTTGACGTTAAAGTATCCACACTTGCAGGCCTCAACATCGTAGGCTCCATGGGTGCAGCTACCAACCGTGGTGCCCTGCTGAATCCCCAGGCATCATCTGAGGAAATAGGTATCATAGAGGATACCCTGGGAGTGGAGGCCGACGTTGGCACAGTCAACCATGGAGTCACACTTATAGGTGCCTGTTCGGTGGCCAACTCAAACGGTGTCCTTGTGGGTGAGGAAACCACAGGGCCAGAACTTGCAAGGATAGAAGAAGCTTTAGGTTTTCTTGAGGGATGAAAATGAAGACAAAGATATTTAGGGTTAAAGGAAAGTTCCTGATGGGTGATAAGCTTCAGCCATTCACAAAGGAGCTCAATGCAATAAGGGAAGAGGAAATCTATGAGAGGCTCTACTCTGAATTCGGGAGCAAACACAGGGTTCCAAGGAGCAAAGTTAAAATAGAGGAGATAGAGGAGATATCACCTGAGGAGGTTCAGGACCCGGTGGTCAAGGCGCTGGTCCAGAGGTGATCACATGGAAGACCAGCAGAGGCTCGAGGAGATAGTGAACCAGCTGAACATCTACCAGAGCCAG
Source organism: Methanothermobacter thermautotrophicus str. Delta H (assembly GCF_000008645.1). NCBI lineage: Archaea > Methanobacteriati > Methanobacteriota > Methanobacteria > Methanobacteriales > Methanobacteriaceae > Methanothermobacter > Methanothermobacter thermautotrophicus. Next base: position 1,479,179 of record NC_000916.1, on the reverse strand, counting down.
GTCGAACTCATACAGCAGCAGATGGAGGCCGTGAGGGCCACCATCAGTGAACTTGAAATCCTTGAGAAGACCCTCAGTGATATACAGGGAAAGGATGGCTCCGAGACCCTGGTACCTGTGGGTGCCGGCTCCTTCATAAAGGCAGAGCTCAAGGATACCAGTGAAGTTATAATGAGTGTCGGTGCAGGTGTAGCCATAAAGAAGAACTTCGAGGATGCAATGGAGAGCATTAAGTCCCAGAAGAATGAACTGGAGTCAACACTTCAGAAGATGGGTGAGAACCTGCGTAAGATAACAGACATCATGATGAAATTATCTCCTCAGGCAGAGGAACTCCTCAAAAAGGTAAGGGGAAGTGGAGAGTAAGTGTTTGAGTCTCTGAAGAAAAAATTCAGTGAAACCGTTGGCAAAATCACCGAGAAGGTCTCATCAGGCCAGGAACCCCGGTCCGAAGAGGATAAGTCTGAGGATAGGGGTCCCGAGCCCATTCCAGAAGGTAAACCTGAAGAAGAGGTTAGAACTGAAGAACCAGATGATACGAGTTCAGAGGAACCCGCTCCCGATGCAGGGGAGGGGGGTTCAGGTTTCCTCTCATTTTTCAGGGAAAAAAGGATAACAGAAAAGGACGTGGATGATGTACTCTGGGACCTGGAAATGGCCCTCCTGGAAAGTGACGTGGCCCTTGAAGTGGCTGAAAAAATCACCACAGAGTTGAAGGAAGAACTGGTTGGAAGGAAGGTTAAGAGGAGCACCGAAATATCAGAATACACAATGGAAGCCCTTAAAAAGGCTGTTAAGGATGTTCTCAGCGTTGACGGTGTGGACCTCCCGCAGCTCGTGGAGAAGAAGAAACCCCTTGTTATAATGTTTGTTGGTATAAACGGGACCGGCAAGACAACCACCATAGCAAAGGTGGCCAGATACTTCATGAAAAAGGGCCTTGAGCCCGTGATAGCAGCTGCAGACACCTTCCGTGCCGGTGCAATAGAGCAGATAGGTCAGCACGCAGATAAACTCGGAGTCAAGCTAATAAGCCACCGCAAGGGAGCCGACCCCGCCGCCGTTGCCTTTGACGCGGTATCCCATGCAAAGGCCCAGGGAAAGGATGTCGTCCTCATAGACACCGCAGGGAGGATGCAGACCAACGTGAACCTCATGGACGAGATGGCCAAGATAAAGAGGGTCGTCAGGCCAGACCTCATAGTGTTTGTCGGTGATGCGCTGACAGGAAACGATGCCATTGAACAGGCAGCCCGATTTGATGAAGCCGTTGGCATAGACGCAGTTATACTGACAAAGGCTGATGCAGATGCGCGCGGAGGCGCAGCATTGTCCATAGGCTACATGATCAAAAGGCCCATAATATTCATGGGGATCGGGCAGGGCTACGATGACATAATGGAATTCAAACCCGAATGGATGGTGGAACAGCTATTCGCATGAACTGATTAATGGACATCCATGCAGATAAAATACAGAATACAAAAATTTTTATACAGCCATGTCACATTACCCATGTGGAGACTTTCATATGGGTGTAAGGATACTCCTTGTAGAGGATGAGGCAATAACGGCGATGGATCTCCAGAGAAAGCTGGAGTTCTGGGGATATGATGTTGTGGGGGTTGCATACAGTGGTGAGACTGCAGTTGAACTTGCACAGAAGCACCACCCTGATCTAATTTTAATGGACATAGTCCTCAAGGGCCCCCTGAACGGTGTTGATGCTGCAAAAGAAATTCGTAGCCTTGACATACCTGTGGTTTTTCTATCAGCCCACTCAGAGGGCTCCACCATGGAGAGGGCCAGGGAAGTGGAACCCTACGGATACCTGATAAAGCCCTTTGATGAGAAGGAGCTCCTATTCAGCATTGAACTGGCGGTTCAGAGGCACCGGAGCCAGTTACAGATAAAAAAACTTAACCGTAACCTCAGAATGCTCAGCGACTGTAACCAGGCCATTGTAAGGATAAATGACCCTGAAAAACTTCTGAGAGAGGTATGCCGGATCATCGTCGAGGTCGGTGGTTACAGGATGGCCTGGATAGGCCTTGCAGAGAATGATGAGGAGAGGTCTGTGAGGCCCGTTGCAGAGTACGGATTCCATGAAGGCTACCTTGACTCAGTAACCATCAGGTGGGATGATAGCGTATACGGGGAGGGCCCGACAGGAAGGTCAATAAGGGAAGGGGAACCCGTCATAATAAGGGACACCGGAGAGGATCCCAGATTCACCCCCTGGAGGGATAGGGCCGTTGAGAGGGGATTCATGTCAGTCATTGGTCTTCCCCTCACTGTTAAGGGTGAGACCATAGGAGCCCTCACGGTTTACTCGGGGGAGAGGGATGCCTTCGATGAGGAGGAAGTGAAACTTCTCATGGAACTTGCAGGGGATGTGTCATTCTACATTGAATCCCGTGAAATCCTGAAGGAGATGGAGGAGAGGGTAGCCAGAACGGCCCAGAGGGAGAGAATTCTTAAGAGGATCTTTGAATTATCCCCCGTTGCAATACTGAATTTTCAGGTGGACCATGGGGAACCAGCGCTCCTGGAACTCAACAGGGAGGCCTCAATAATAACAGGGGTGGAGGAATGCTCTGGATCCCTGGGAGTCCATGACGTCCTCAGGGGTCTTGATGAGGAAGATCTGAAGAAGATCAAGGGGGCCATCATGGGGGATGTTGAACTGGAAGAAATGATAAGCTACCCCCACCATGGAAGGACGAAATTGTTCAGGTTAAAGATTGTGAGGCCCTCCCGAGAAATTGCCTCGGTATTCCTTATCGATGTAACACCTGAAAGATAGTATCTGAACTTAAAAAAATAATCCGGGCCACATAAAGACTCAGTCTCTGAATTCTGCTTTCTCGGCCCATGCCGGAGAACATTCACTCCCTCAGAGGGGAATGTATCAACGAGGAGACACTCCCATGAGGAACCATTCACTCCCTGTCACAGAGGAGTGAACCTCCAACCCCCACATCTCCGGTGGGAACTCCCTTATAAGAACCGTTATTGTTGACTCCGGGAGGCCCATAATTTCACTTGAGACCTCTGTGATACGCTTTACGAGTTCCCTCTTCTTTTCCCTTGTCAGCTCATTGCAGTTTATCTGGATAACAGGCAACTATATCACCACCCATAGGTATTATACTCATATAATAAATCCTTTAATAGATTCAGAGACCAGAAAATAGCAATTGCAGAGGAATCATGATGATTGGAGAACAGCTCTTAAAGAAACTTTTTCCGGACTTTGAGGAACTTGTCCAGCCAGCTGGAATTGACCTGAGGGTTGATAAGGTTTACAGACAGATGGGACCCGGGTCACTGATTGATGATGAGAAGAACCTTCCACCCCTCGAAATGCTTGAGCCGCCCATCTACAGACTTGAGCCAGGCAAAGCTTACCTTGCAAGTGTTGACAGGATGATAGAGATACCTGAGGGATATGCAATGCTCTACCTGCCAAGGTCAACCCTCCTGAGGTCCTTTGTATCCGTTCAAACCGCCGTTGGAGATCCTGGTTTCAGGGGTACCCTCCAGTTCCTTTTACATAATCATGGAGAATATGAGTATACACTAAAGAGGGGTGAAAGGATAGTACAGGCCGTGGTATTCCCGGTGGAGGGATCAGGAAAGTACAGTGGAAGCTACCAAGAATGAATTTCAATCCCATTTTGGTCTGATTTTAACCTGCTGAGGGTCGTCTTCAGGCTATACGCGTGTCCATTTCAATCCCATTTTGGTCTGATTTTAACAAGGAAAAAGCCCCTTTGAAGCATATGAAATCCTCAAATTTCAATCCCATTTTGGTCTGATTTTAACTAAATGATTTTGATGATTTAGATAGTGTTATTTTATTTCAATCCCATTTTGGTCTGATTTTAACATAGAAAGAAAGACAAAAGAAAGAAAAGAAAAATAGAAATTTCAATCCCATTTTGGTCTGATTTTAACAAATCCAAAAGAACCACAGAGGACAAAGAAAAAATAGATTTCAATCCCATTTTGGTCTGATTTTAACACGGCTCCAGAGAGAAAAATAAGAGGTGATAGAAATTTCAATCCCATTTTGGTCTGATTTTAACTGAGAAAGAAAGGGGAGGATCACTCCTCCCTCCTAATTTCAATCCCATTTTGGTCTGATTTTAACCCAGTCGCAGGTTAAGGGCCCTTACGATCGCCAATTTCAATCCCATTTTGGTCTGATTTTAACTCAATTGAAAACCACCATCCATAGCTATTTCCATACTCATTTCAATCCCATTTTGGTCTGATTTTAACGCGAAATGAAAAAAATCGCTACTGAGATGTTTCGGATATTTCAATCCCATTTTGGTCTGATTTTAACTCGGTGGTGAAATGAAAAAAATCGCCACCGAAATGTACATTTCAATCCCATTTTGGTCTGATTTTAACGCGGACGGGTTAAGGTGGCTTGGGGGCGTGATCTAATTTCAATCCCATTTTGGTCTGATTTTAACGTATGGTCTCGCTGAACTCATCTGCCATGAACTAGCATTTCAATCCCATTTTGGTCTGATTTTAACTCGGCAAACTCTATGCGTTTATCTTCTTCAGGTATTCCCATTTCAATCCCATTTTGGTCTGATTTTAACAAGCACTTAGACAGCATTGAGCCAACACAGTGCTTCAATTTCAATCCCATTTTGGTCTGATTTTAACCCTTGAATGTGGCTTTAAGCCTCCTCGCATTCATTTCAATCCCATTTTGGTCTGATTTTAACTATTACGTGTAGATTGTGGTGTACTCTTTTTTTCCAGTATTTCAATCCCATTTTGGTCTGATTTTAACCCGCCCTGAGAGCCCCCATTGGGCTTAAATCAGTCCAATTTCAATCCCATTTTGGTCTGATTTTAACTTTTAATTACACTGTCAGCTGTGGATCGCACAGTAATTTCAATCCCATTTTGGTCTGATTTTAACACGTGGCCTCCGGGGCCACGTCGACCCTTATTGAGCATTTCAATCCCATTTTGGTCTGATTTTAACTGGAAAGAATTGAAGAAAAATATTGGGTAATAAAAAAATTTCAATCCCATTTTGGTCTGATTTTAACCACCGTTACGGTGGATGAGACAGAGACCAATAATTTCAATCCCATTTTGGTCTGATTTTAACCCTTGAATGTGGCTTTAAGCCTCCTCGCATTCATTTCAATCCCATTTTGGTCTGATTTTAACTATTACGTGTAGATTGTGGTGTACTCTTTTTTTCCAGTATTTCAATCCCATTTTGGTCTGATTTTAACCCGCCCTGAGAGCCCCCATTGGGCTTAAATCAGTCCAATTTCAATCCCATTTTGGTCTGATTTTAACTGGAAAGAATTGAAGAAAAATATTGGGTAATAAAAAAATTTCAATCCCATTTTGGTCTGATTTTAACCACCGTTACGGTGGATGAGACAGAGACCAATAATTTCAATCCCATTTTGGTCTGATTTTAACGAATTCTTCCTCGACGGCAAACCAGTCCAAATAAAATTTCAATCCCATTTTGGTCTGATTTTAACGAAGAGTACTGGAAATAATGATCACCATTTGCTTGATATTTCAATCCCATTTTGGTCTGATTTTAACACATTGCACATCGTTTCTACCGACTCTCCGCCACCCTTTATTTCAATCCCATTTTGGTCTGATTTTAACGCTGCGCTCTCTCGCAGCCTATCGAGGACATCCCAATTTCAATCCCATTTTGGTCTGATTTTAACTATGGCCTATTCATTACTTCCATTCTTGGTTTTATAAATTTCAATCCCATTTTGGTCTGATTTTAACTTGTATGACTACGTCGCTATGCTCCTAAGAGCATAAATTTCAATCCCATTTTGGTCTGATTTTAACCTTGAGGCGGTTGGTCATGTCATTGATGCTCTCCTGGATTTCAATCCCATTTTGGTCTGATTTTAACATGTTTGTAATGGACGGTAAATCAAATGAAGCTTTAATTTCAATCCCATTTTGGTCTGATTTTAACTCGTCATGGCACTGGAAACCATAGAGATGTTTGTAAATTTCAATCCCATTTTGGTCTGATTTTAACATAGGTACTATTTTGTGGATATGTTAAAATTATATATAAAATTTCAATCCCATTTTGGTCTGATTTTAACACCTAAAACCGATTAAGAATAAGTATTTCACGATAAATTTCAATCCCATTTTGGTCTGATTTTAACCCTGCTCTCTCACCCTACTGCGTAGCTCATTGCTTCATTTCAATCCCATTTTGGTCTGATTTTAACTCATTTTTTCATTCACTACCATTCCTTTCACCTCCATATTTCAATCCCATTTTGGTCTGATTTTAACGATGTCACTCGTGCTGCACTTTTCCATCTCCTCCAGTATTTCAATCCCATTTTGGTCTGATTTTAACTTTCATGGGAAATAAAAATCAAATTAGAATTGTAAATATATTTCAATCCCATTTTGGTCTGATTTTAACATAAAGGTTATTATTATAGTAATAGTTCGCATTTACATTTCAATCCCATTTTGGTCTGATTTTAACCTCTCTCACCATTCTTATACCATTCCGTAGTTTTCAATTTCAATCCCATTTTGGTCTGATTTTAACACAAGCCGATTCACCATAATGCTTACGATTGTAATATTTCAATCCCATTTTGGTCTGATTTTAACTCTTCAAGGGCTTCTACGGGTGTTAGTATTTTCACCATTTCAATCCCATTTTGGTCTGATTTTAACATGGCCAATTTTTTCTTTATTTGGCCTCTATCGCTCTGAAATTTCTCCTTTCAGACATATAAATTTGTCGATCCCTGATAATGCACTCCATTTATATGGATAGACGACTTAACAGAAGGCCTTAAAATCCATAAATAAGAGATTTAAACTATTTAAAATAATCTAAAAAGAATTTTAGCAAGATAAATAATCATATAATTGATATTAAAACCTCTAATCCTTAAAGAAGCTTAAAATAACATCAAGTTATTATAACAGGAAGCTGAAAAATGGCTCATAAACGACTGGACGAATGGGCTCCAATTGAGCATATAGCTTATTTAAACAATTTAAATTTAATTTTAAGATTTTTTAACGTGCTATGAATTTAATAATTAGTATATAAGTTCCATTGTGGTTTAATGAAGATTCTGATTGTACGCTAAAACCAGATAGGCTCTGAGGCCAGTTTTTACTGAGTGGTCAGAGTGAAAGTTCATGGACAGCCCTCCCAGTCAGCAATGCCACGAAAAAACTTCCAGGACGACATCATAAGCTCTCCAAAAAATACGGGCCTCTGATGAACTGAAAGCGGCGCGGATGAAAAATAAAACCTGCATGAAAACCAATAAAACTGATTCTCCCATCGGCAAATGGCATACTGGCAACGGTATGCCTGGCATGAAAACCAGTACTGATTCTCCGATAAAAAAGAATTGTCTGATGACATCATCAGAATGTACGGACCCTGTCCTCCAGCATACTCACTGATTCCGGGTTTGAGAGGGTGCTGACATCACCCACATCCTCACCCCTCACAATGGCCTTTATCACCCTCCTCATTATCTTACCTGACCTTGTCTTTGGAAGGTCCTCAACGAACTCTATGTAACTGGGACTTGCAATGGGACCTATCTCCCTCCGCACATGTTCACGCAGAACACCCTTGAGGCGGGGTGTGGGCTCCACTTTATCCCTCAGAGTAACGAAGGCCGCTATCTCCTCTCCCCTGAGGATGTCAGGTTTTCCAACCACCGCAGCCTCAACAACATCAGGATGGCTCACAAGGGCTGATTCAACCTCTGCAGTGCTTATCCTGTGCCCTGCAACGTTGAGGACATCGTCCTCCCTGCCCTGGATCCAGAAGTAACCATCCTCATCTATCCTTGCAACATCACCGCTGAGGTAGATGCCCGGAAATGTGCTCCAGTAGGCATCCACATACCTCTCAGGCTCCCTGAAGAGTGTCCTGAACATTGCAGGCCACGGTGTTTTTATCACAAGGTGGCCTCCGCTTCCACGCAGACTCCTCCCCTCATCATCCACAACGTCGGCTATCACCGTGGGGAATGGTTTTCCTGCGGAACCCGGCTTCAGGGGTGTCACAGGGAGGGGTGTTATTATGTGCATCCCGGTCTCTGTCTGCCACCAGGTATCCATGATGGGGCATCTGCCACCACCAACGGTCCGGTAGTACCACATCCAGGCCTCGGGGTTTATGGGTTCCCAACGGACCCCAGTATTCTGAGTGTTCTGAGGTCATACTTCTCAGGCCACTTGTCCCCATATTTCATGAAGAGCCTCACCGTCGTGGGTGCTGTGTAGAGGATGCTGACACCGTACCTCTCAACCATGCTCCATATCCTTCCAGGATCCGGGTGATCAGGTGCACCCTCATAGATGACCGAGGTTGCACCCTCAATGAGGGGGGCGTAGACTATGTAGCTGTGACCCGTTATCCATCCTATGTCAGCCAGACACCACCATATGTCCTGGTCCTTAACATCGAAGACGAACCTGTAGGTAGAGCTCACACCCACGGCGTAGCCCCCATGGGTGTGCACAACACCCTTTGGTTTACCCGTCGTGCCAGAGGTGTAGAGTATGAAGAGGGGATCCTCAGGGTCAAGCTCCTGGCAGGGACATTCATCGTCCATGCCCTCAACAGCCTCGCTCCAGTAGATATCCCTCCCATCCACCATGCTGACATCATCCCCCATGCGGTTCACGACTATGACCCTCTCAAGGGAGGGGATCTCATCTGCGACCATATCAAGGGTTTCCTTGAGTCTTATTACCTTACCCCTGCGGTAGAATGCGTCTGCAGTGATCGCAACCTTTGCCCCGGCATCTGCAGCCCTCTCCCTGAAGGCCTTGGCCCAGAAGCCGCTGAACACTACACTGTGGACTGCACCTATACGTGCACAGGCGAGCATGGCTATGGGGAGTTCCGGTATCATGGGGAGGTATATGCTGACGCGGTCCCCCCTTGAGACACCCATATCCTTAAGGGCATTGGCCAGGCGGTTAACCTCCCTGTAGAGGTCATAGTAGGTGAGCTTCCGGACGCTACCATCCTCACCCTCCCATATATATGCCACCCTGTTTCTCTCAGGACCCATAACATGCCTGTCAAGGGCACTGTATGTGATGTTGAATTTCCCGCCTGTGAACCAGCGGGCATGGGGTGGTTCCCATTCAAGGACCCTGGTGTAGGGTCTGAACCATTCGAGTTCAGATGCCATCTCATCCCAGAACCACTCAGGGTCAGAGCTGGCCCTCTCAAGGAGCTCATCATAACCCCCAATACCCCGGGCGTCCATCCAGGCCCTTATATTGCTGTTTTCTGCAAGTTCCTCGTCTGGATTAAAAACCCTTTCCTCCCTGAGCAGAGCATCAAGCTGTCCTCTCATAAACAACCCCCTTCTGTTAATATTTTTTTAATTCATGATTTAAATAGTTGGCAGAATATAGATGGGTGCATGAAGATGTGTGCGGAGGTCCTTGCAGGGATCCTGGAGGAAGCTGGTTTCACCCATATCTTCGGGCACCCGGGTGAACAGATACTGCCACTCTATGAGGCCCTCAGAAAATCCGGGCTTGAACATGTTCTCATGAGACACGAACAGGGAGCCGTCCACGCCGCAGATGGCTACGCCAGGGCCTCTGGAGGACCGGGGGTCTGTGTTGCCACCGGAGGACCTGGCGCCCTTAATCTTGTGATGGGTGTGGCTGCAGCCAGCACAGATTCCGTACCCCTCATTGCCATGACCGGTGACCTGCCACGGGGTGGGGGCCCCGGCAGGTTCCAGGAGGTTGACCTTGAGGCGGTTTTCAGAGCCCTTACAAGGATGAGCATGACCCCGGGGAGTGGTGATGAGGCCTCCATGATGCTGGCTGACTCCATAAGCTCCCTCAGGAGGGGGCTTACCGGTGTCATACACATAAACCTGCCAAGGGACGTCCTTGAAGAGGATGCATGCCCCCCTGTGGGGCCATCTGAAGTGTTTAGGGAGCTTCCAGACATGAGCAGAGCGCTGGAACTTCTGGGATCCGCGAGAAGGCCCCTTATACTTGCAGGTGGTGGTGTAATCTGGGGGAACGCCGTTGGTGAGTTCAGGGAATTCATAGAGAATGCCAGGATCCCGGTGGTGACCACCTACAGTGCAAGGGGTGTTATACCCGAGGACCATCCACTCTGCCTGGGAATGACCGGTACCCGGGGGACCCCGGCAGCTAACCATGCTGCAGGGAACTGCGACGTTCTCCTGGTCCTCGGGGCGAGGCTCTCAGAGAGGACCCTGGCAGCCACAGGAAATCCCCGCGTAATACACGTCAACACTGACCCCTCTGTACTGAGGGGTGATGTTGTGCTGGAGATGGATGTGGGGGATTTCCTGAGGGAACTGCCTGAATTAAAAGGACCGGAGGGGTGGTTTAAGGAACTTGCAGCCTACCGGAGGGATAACCCGCCCATCAGTGAGTTACAGCCCCCCGGTGGGGGTGCATTTGTAACATCATCTGCTGTGAGGGGTATCCTTGATGCAGCCCCCGATGCCACCATAGTCAACGATGCCGGTAGCCACACCACCTGGGTGACCCTCCACCGGCGGGTTCTCCGTGAGAGATCCCTCATATTCTCCGGTGGCTTCGGGCCCATGGGTTACGGTCTCCCGGCGGCCATCGGTGCAAAGCTTGCAGACCCATCCAGGGATGTCATCATGATAGCGGGTGACGGCGGATTTCAGATGACTATCCAGGAACTTGGCACCGTTGCTGAGCTGGAGCTGCCCATCACCATGTGCATCCTGAATAACCAGAAGCTCGATGTTATAAGGCAGTGGCAGGAGATGAACTACGGCACCAGTTACTCTGTTGAACTGAAGAACCCTGATTTCATTAGACTTGCAGATGCCTACGGTATAGGTGCGGAGAGGATCCTCAGGTTGGAAGATGTCTCAGGTGCCGTGGAGAGGGCCCTTGAGTCAGGTGAACCCCGCCTCCTGGAGTTCATGGTTGAAGGGGAGGACATACCACTTCCCGGGGTCAGGCCCTGATCCCCTTGCATGGTGAGGGCCTGGGGATATGTGCTAAAGAATTCTAATCCCCTTAAGTGTCTGAAAATGATCTTCTGAGGTCCCTCACTGCATTAGGCTCCCGGAGGACCCCTGAACACGGAGAGCTCTTCGTCAACGAACAGGGGCCATGGTGATTCCGGGTGGAGAATGTTTTAGGGTCCGCCAGAAAAAGGAGAAATCCGCGAAAAAATAGATATTTAGAGGTCCTCAGGGAGGTAGGTGTCTGCAACTGCTGCAACAGCCTCTCCCATTTCAACCTCAAATCCGAGCTCCCTGAGGGTCATCTCAAGGGCTGAAAATGTTGTTATAAGTTCCCTGTGGGTTATGTTACCCATGTGACCGATACGGAATATCCTTCCCTTGAGGTGGTCCTGTCCCCCTGCAAGCTCAACATGGTACTTGTTCCTCATTGTCCCCCTCAGTTCACCATCTGTAACTCCCTCCGGGAGATTAACAGCCGTGACCGTTGTTGATGAAACTGCTTCATCAGGGAACAGTTCAAGGTCGAGGGCCTTCACCGCATTCCTTGTGGCCTCTGCAGCTATCTTGTGCCTCTTTATCCTGTTGCTGAGTCCCTCCTCCATTATAACCTTGAGGGCCTCATGCATTGCGTATATGAGTGAAACTGCAGGGGTGTATGGTGTCTCAGGTGGCTCCGCGTCACCGCTCTTCCTGTACTTCTTGAGGTTCAGGTAGTATGTCCGGGGATTATCCACAGCTTCAATGACCCTCCAGGCGTCGTTGCTGAGGGTTATGGCTGCCATGCCCGGGGGTGCTGCAAGGCACTTCTGGGAACCTGTAACACAGATGTCTATGCCGTAGGACTCAACATCGACCTCATCCCCTCCCAGGGATGAAACCGTGTCAACTATGTAGAGGGCGTCGTAGTCGTCCATTATCTTCCCTATCTCCCTGATGGGGTTAGCAACACCTGTTGATGTCTCATTGTGGACTACTGTGACTGCCTTTATATCATCATTCTCCTCTAGGGTGTATCCAATGTCATCGGGGTTAACGGCCTTACCCCACTCCACGTCTATGGTGATGGATTCGCCTCCAAAGGCCTCCACTATCTGGGCGAACCTCTGACCAAATTTACCCCCAACAACATTCAGGATCTTATCGCCGGGTTCTATAATGTTTGCAACTGCGGCTTCCATTGCAGCTGTCCCTGAACCCGTCAGAAGGTAAGACTTATTGCTGGTCCTGAAAACATCGGACATCATCTCAGTCGTTTCAGTCAGGATCCTGCCAAAGAGGGCGCTCCTGTGGTTAACAATGTTCTCTGACATTGCCTTAAGGACTCTCTGGGCCACCCTCGTCGGCCCGGGGATCATAAGCAGTGTTTCATCCATTTCCAAAAAACCTCCAGATTAAAGTGGATTTCATAACCTGTATCTATTTTTAATCTGTCCATTTAAAAAGATTTACATGAGTCCCGGCCAGCCATCAGTAAATCCGACCTGAAAATCAGCCAGTCATGGGGCCCTGAAGAGGTGATTAACTGATGGATCGCGGCTTCAGGGACCTGAATCAGGCTCCTGAGCTCCAGCTCCCACCAGGAGAAAACCCAAAGAATGATATATAAATGTGGATAAAGTTATCCCATGGAAGTCCAGGTATGGCTCAGATGGTACACACGTATACTTGATGACTTTGGATTTGACAGGAGGGCTGATGAGGAGTCAGCATCATACCTCGACGCCTTCCTCAGGGAACACGGATGCCTGCGGGTTGATGACATTGATGTCCCATCCAGTGACTTCATTGTATTCGGGGCTGGACCATCACTCAGATCCCACCTCAAAAGGTTCAGGGCCCTTGATGAGCCAATGACAGTCATCTCGGCAGATGGTGCCACCACTGCACTCCTCGAGGAGGATGTGCTGCCTGATATAATAGTAACTGACCTCGATGGTAAGATGGAGGATATAATCGAGGCAAACCGGCAGGGGGCAGTGGTGGTGGTCCACGCCCATGGAAACAACCTCCCTGCCCTCAGGAGGTACCTCCCACTCCTCCAGAACATCATCGGGACAACCCAGAGCATCCCCCATGGCTGTCTCCACAATTTTGGTGGATTCACAGATGGTGACCGCGCTGTTTTCCTTGCCGCAGCCCTCGGCGCCGGTCGTATAGTGCTGGCAGGCATGGACTTCGGTGAGGTTGTGACAAGGTACTCAAGGCCTGATATGGACTCTGAGCTTGGACCGGCCGATCCCGTTAAAAGGCTCAAACTTGAGTACGCCAGCAGACTAATAGACTGGCTTGAGAGGAACGGGGATGTCAGGATAGAGAGATGGTGAATTCAATAAAATGAACGTGAAGGACCATGAAAGGCGATAAGAGGCGCGATATAAGGGATATACTCTTGCATGATGAGACCCTCTTCAGGAACATGAACGCCTTTGACCCCGACTATGTTCCTGAGAACTACAGGTACAGGGAGTCCCAGATGGAGGCCCTTGCAGTGTGTATAAGGCCCGCCCTGAGGAATGGGAGGCCCGTCAATGCGGTTATACTGGGGTCCTGTGCAACAGGTAAGACAACCGCCATAAAAAAGATATTTGAAATGGTTGAATCAACATCAGAGGGCGTTGTATGCTGCTACATAAACTGTCAGCTCCACACCACAAGATTCGGGATCTTTTCACAGATCTACAGCAAGATATTCGGGCACCAGCCCCCTGAAACCGGAGTGCCATTCTCAAGGATATATCAGACCATAATGCAGCACCTTGCCAGCGAGAAGAGGGCCCTGGTGGTTGCCCTTGATGACATAAACCACCTCTTCTACAGTAAAAATGCGAACAAGGTACTCTACGATATACTTAGGGCCCATGAAGTATTTGAGGGTGTGAGGACCGGGGTATTCGCTGTTCTCTCAGACATCGAGTTCAGATACGCCCTTGATAAAAATGTTGACTCCATATTCATACCCCAGGAGATCGTATTCCCTCCCTACACCCGTGAGGAGGTGTTCAACATACTCAGGGATCGTGTCAGGGTCGGATTCTACCCGGGTGTCATTTCCGATGAGCTCCTTGAGAGGATAACTGACCATACAATGGATACCGGGGATCTCCGCTACGGTATAGACCTCCTGAGGGTCTGTGGAAACCTTGCAGAGGCGGATGCATCGCCGGTGATAGGAGAGGAGCACCTTGAAAGGGCCCTGAAGAGCACAGGACCCGTGAATCTCATACACACGGTGCGAACCCTGAACGAAAATGAGAGGGAGTTTCTGAGGATACTTGCAGACGCCGGCGAGGATATGACAGCCGGGGCCCTCTACGAGCTCTTCAGGGAGAGCACAGGTTCAAGCTACTCATCCTTCAACAGGATCATTGAGAAACTGGAATTTTTAAGGTTGATTGACACAAGGCTCACCGGTAAGGGTGTTCGTGGTAACTCCCGGATTTTGATTCCACGTTTCAGCAGGGAGGACCTCAGAAGGTGCCCTGGCTTCTGATTCAGATACCCGCAGGATAATTTGAGTTTCCTCCCGCTGCGACGCTGATAACGCCCCACAGGAGGGCCATGAGAACCATTGAGATGATTAAACATGACCTCACATCCACCACAACGGCAAGGTGCCCGAGACGTCTCCATATACTGTTTGATTTCCTCAGACTGTGCATAATAATCCACTCCACTACCATGTTCATGTGGAGATTATTTAAGAAAAGAGATAGAGAGCGCCTGAGAAGTAAAGAGTAAAGCACATACCGGATAGAGAACCCCCCTCAATAACTCAGTGTATGTGCATCTTAAGTTTATGATCAATATCACCTGCTGCACACCGGGAGGGAGACCATGAAAGGGTTTGAATTCTTTGATGTCACTGCAGATGCTGGATTCTGGGCCTATGGACATGACCTCGAGGAGGTCTTTGAGAACGCAGCCCTTGCAATGTTCGAGGTTATGACCGACACGTCACTGGTTGAGGCTGCTGAGGAGAGGAGAGTTGAAATCACATCAGAGGATAGGGTTTCGCTTCTCTATGACTGGCTGGATGAACTGCTCTTCATACATGACACTGAATTTATTTTATTCAGTAAATTCAAAGTTAAGATAGATGAGAAAGATGATGGCCTCCACCTCACCGGCACCGCCATGGGTGAAGAGATAAAGGAAGGCCATGAGCGGCGTGACGAGGTGAAGGCCGTGACATTCCATATGATGGAAATCCTGGATGAAGATGGGCTGATAAAGGCGAGGGTAATTCTGGACCTCTAATTGATGAGAAGAAATGATGGAGATGGTTTGCATGAGTATACATGAAGAACTGGTTAAGGTGAGAGAATCCGTATGGGAAGTTCCAACATCATACAAGAAGGGGATGAGGGTGCCCGGGAGGATCTTCCTGAGGGAGGAGGCCCTCAGGGACCTTGAGAAGGGTGCCATCGATCAGGTGGCCAATGTTGCCTGTCTCCCGGGTATCCAGAAGTTTTCCATTGGACTGCCAGATATTCACTTCGGTTACGGCTTCAGCATTGGAGGTGTGGGTGCCTTCAGCGCCCGAACAGGAGTTATAAGCCCTGGAGGTGTTGGATTCGATATAAACTGTGGTGTGAGGATGGTCAGGACAAACCTTGACCATGAGGATGTCAGGCCAAAGATAAAGGAGCTCATAAACACACTCTTCACCAATGTCCCCTCCGGTGTTGGGAGTAAGGGGAAGATACGCCTGAAACCCGGGGAGATCGATGAGGTGCTTGAAAACGGGGCTGAATGGGCCGTTGAAAACGGATACGGCTGGGACCAGGACCTCAGGCGCCTTGAAGAAAACGGTAAAATGGAGGATGCCAGCTCAGAAAAGGTCAGTGAAAAGGCCAAGAAGAGGGGCATACCCCAGCTCGGATCCCTTGGCTCAGGTAACCACTTCCTCGAGGTCCAGATGGTTGATGAGATCTTCGATGAGGAAGCAGCTAGGGTCTACGGTGTGAGCCCCGGAAAGGTCGCCGTCATGATACACTCAGGTTCACGTGGCTGCGGCCACCAGATCTGCTCAGATTACCTCAGGCTCATGGACAAGGCATACAGGAGGTACAAGATAAACATACCTGACAGGCAGCTTGCATGCGCCCCTGTGGACTCGGATGAGGCCCTGGATTACTTCCAGGCCATGGCAGCAGCTGCAAATTATGCCTGGGCCAACCGTCAGATGATAGTCCACTGGGTCAGGGAATCCTTTGAGGCCGTCTTCGGTATGACTGCAGAGGACATGGAGATGGAAATCGTCTATGACGTGGCCCACAACATAGCCAAGAAGGAGGTCCACACCATAAAGGGTCGTGAAACAGAGGTATTCGTCCACAGGAAGGGGGCTACAAGGGCCTTTGGACCGGGAAGGGATGAGATACCTCAGGAGTACCGGAAAATCGGTCAACCGGTGATAATACCGGGGACAATGGGAACATCATCCTACCTGCTCCACGGAACAGAGGTTGCCATGGAGGAGACCTTCGGTTCAACCGCCCACGGCGCCGGGCGTAAGATGAGCCGTGCAGGTGCCAAGAAGACCTACCGCGGCGAGGAGGTCCAGAGGAAACTTGAAAGTGAGGGCATCTATGTCAGGGCCACCTCCATGCCTGTGGTTGC